>JASHUH010000640.1 GCA_030040115.1 Acidobacteriaceae bacterium
GTCTTTTGAAGAAGGATCGGCCCCGTATCCAGCCCTTCTTCAAGCAGCATGGTGGTGTTCCCGGTGTACGCGTCGCCCATCGCCACGGCCCATTGAATCGGCGCCGCGCCGCGATATTTGGGCAGCAGCGAGGCATGCAGGTTCACGCACCCCAGCCGGGGCAGTTTCAGCATCCACGGAGGAATGATTCGCCCATAGGCCACCACCACAATCGCGTCGGGCGCAGTGGCCTCAAGCTGCGTTCGAAACTCCAGGTTGTTGCGAATCTTGTCTGGCTGCGTCACCGGCAGCCCCACCTCGAGCGCCGTCCGTTTTACCGGCGTAGGCACAATTTGATGCTCACGGCCAACCGGCCGGTCCGGCTGCGAAACCACTAGCCGCACATCATGCCGGGCCACGATCAGCGTCTGCAGCGTGGGCACGGCAAATTCGGGAGTCCCGCAAAAAACAAGCCTCATTCGGGTCGCCGCGCCCGCCATCGCCACCTCACCACGTGCCTTCGCTCTGCAACTTGTGAATCTTGCGTAGATTCAGGCTGCGCTTCAGCGGGCTCATCCGGAAGATGAACAGAATGCCGTCCAGGTGATCGATTTCATGCTGGAAAGCGCGCGACAGCAGCTCTTCGCCGTCCATCTCGAACCATTTGCCGTTCTCGTCCTGGGCGCGGATGCGCACTTTGGCGGCGCGCGCAATCTTCTCGCGGATATCGGGAAAGCTCAGGCAGCCCTCCTCCTCGTACTGCTTGCCCTCCCGATGAACGACCTCTGGATTCACCAGCACCAGCTTCTGCGCCGGGTCTTTGCCCAGGCTCAGGTCGATGACCGTCACCCGCTTGGCCACCCCCACCTGCTGCGCGGCCAACCCGATGCCCTGCGCCTTGTACATGGTCTCAAACAGATTGGCGACGAAGGTGCGCAGCTCCTCGTCGAACTCGGTCACCGGCGCGCCGGCCTGCTGCAGCACCGGCTCCGGATATTTCACGATCTTCAGAATCATCGTTGCCTTTGGATATGAGAATTACTCTTTGTCGAATTCCTATTTGTTCCAGAGCTGCCAGAACATGAGCGACGAAAGGAAAACCCGAGCATTGCTCGAATTTTTCTCCAGGTTCCAGTCGGCGAAAATCTCCTCTGCCGTTTCAACAAGCGCCAGAGCCCTTATTCGATCAAAGACTTGCCTGACGTCGTAATCGGCTGCATGACGCTCCTCCTGCAAGCGCTTGAAGCCTTTCGCAATTGCAACGAGCTCGGCCGTAACAGGCCCGTGCAGTTCGATATCTGCTGGCAGGCTCCGTGGACGGCTTCCGGGTAGCGAAAAAGCCTCTGCTGCTTTATACATCGTGTTGTGATTCAATGCTCTTTGCGTCCTTTCGCGCAAACCCGGCGGGCCGACAGAAGCAACGTGATCTGCGACCTCCGCTGAAAGCAGATGGAACACCGCATAGTACGCGGAAGAAACGGCTCGTCTGAGATTCGCCTGCACCGGACGATGAGGATCTAAAGTTGCCAGAAACCGCGCCTGAACTAGCAACTCCTCAGCTAGCGACATCGAGCAGTCTCCTCTTCTCCGAAACCTGAACGTACGGCCAACGGTCCAATGAAAGGCTCAATAGCATAGTCTCCACTGAACTCAGAAACCGACTCAGCTCTTTGATCTTTTCCGGCGAGGGTTGATCGTCCGGCTCAACGAAAAAGCGCACGAAGAACGCGGGATTTCCCTGATGATCCTCTTTCGATTCCACCTGGTAATCGAGAACGTATCCGGGAAACCGTATCGTCCCGCTATCTTTCATCTCCTCGATAGCTCGATAAACCGGCCGCTCTTCGTCGAAGTTCAGCGCACCGACTGGAATATGCCTCAGCTTGAACCCGGTCGAGAGCTGCTCCAGATCAACCCAGCCCAAGAACCGCCCAATACGATCGTTGTCGATGCAAGGATCGACGTGGGTGATCTTGTAGCGGCCCGAATGCCCCCGGACGAATACCTCTTCCCCAATTCGAGGATCCAAATCAAGTTCGGCCATAATCGCCACCTCCGCGCCGATTCAGTTTACGCCCGTACAATATTTAAAAGGCTGCTGATTCCCCCTTCAAAACGTCCTCATCTGTTCGATGTACCCGTCGAAGTTCCGTTTCATCTCCACCAGCGAGTCGCCCCCGAACTTCTGCGCCGCAAGCCCTGCCAGGGTGATCGCCACCATCGCTTCCGCCGCCACGCCCGCCGCTGGAACGACGCAAATATCGCTGCGTTCATAGCTTGCGGCCGTCGGCTCGCGCGTGTCGAAACGCACCGACTCGAGCGGTTTGCGCAGCGTCGAAATCGGCTTCAGATAGCCGCGCACCACCACGTCTTCGCCGTTCGAAACCCCGCCCTCAATGCCGCCGGCGTTGTTCGTGGGCCGCCTAAAGCGCGTCGGCCGGCCGTTTGCTTCGCTTGCCTGAGTCGCGGCGTAATAGATCGGGTCGTGCACCCGCGAACCGAACGACTCTGCCGCCGTCACCCCGCGGCCGATCTCCACCGCCTTCACCGCCTGCAGGCTCATCACCGTCCATGCCAGCAGCCCGTCCAGCCGCTCGTCCCAGTTGGCATAGGCGCCCAGTCCGGCCGGCACATTGTGCGCCACCACCTCAAACACGCCGTTCACCGTGTCGCCCGTCCGCGCCGCCTCTTCCACTTCTTCTTTCATGCGCGCTTCGGCAGCGGCGTCCACGCATGCCAGCACCACCTCGTCCTTCGCCGCCATGGCGACGATCTCCTCCCACGCCGCCGCGCGCTCCAACTCCACGCGCCCCACGCGGATCACGTGGCTCAGCACTTCGATCCCCAGCGTGCGCAACATCAACTTGGCCATCGCGCCCGCCGCCACGCGCGCCGCCGACTCCCGCGCCGAAGCTCGCTCCAGCACATACCGCGCATCGGGAAAGTTGTACTTGAGTGCGCCGGCCAAATCCGCATGCCCCGGCCGCGGCGAAGCCACCGCCTGATGCTTCGCCGGATCGCCGGCGGCCACCGGCAGTTTTTCCTCCCAGTTCTTCCAATCGCGGTTCACAAGTTCAATGGCGATCGGTGAACCGATCGTCTTCCCGTGCCGCACGCCCGAGAGCACGTGCGCTTGATCGGTCTCGATCTTCATCCGCCCGCCGCGTCCATAGCCCTGCTGCCGGCGCCACAACTCCCGGTTCACAAATTCCAAATCGACCGGCACGCCGGCCGGCAGCCCGGAAATGAGCGCAATCAGCGCCTCGCCGTGCGATTCCCCAGCCGTGGAGAAGCGGATCATATCGATTTCATTGTACCGGAGGGATCGGTGAGCAGTTCACAGTTCGCAGTCCTCAGTTCACAGCTCTGGGCGCTATCGTCAAACGCCACTCTGCGGGGAAAACCGCTCTCATCGGTTCTCGTGTATTCTGCTTGCATCATCCGCGGGCGCGAAAATTCTTTCCGCAGAATTCAATGCCGCGCCCCAGATACCACGAGCTGCGAACTGAGGACTGCGAACTGGGAACCGAGAACCGAGAACTGACAGCTGACAACTGAGAACTGCTTATGAGCTTTTACCTCTTCAAAACCGAGCCTGAAGCCTACAGCTTCGACGACTTCCTGCGCGACAAGGAAACCGTCTGGGACGGCGTCACCAATCCCGCCGCCGTCAAGAACCTGCGCGAGATGAAGCCGGGCGCCAAGTGGATCTTCTACCACACCGGAGACGAGCGCACCGCCGTAGGCACGGGCACAGTGCTCAGCGTCGACCCCAGCGACCCCAAAGTACCCATCGTCAAGGTGAAAGTGGGAAAGCGCCTCATAAACCCCAAACCCCTGGCGCAGATTAAAGCCGAAGAGCTCTTCAGAGACTCCCCGCTGCTCAAAATCGGCCGCCTCTCCGTCGTACCCCTCACCGAAGACCAGTGGAACTGGTTCCTGAGCTGATGCGCCTGCCGTAATTTCCGATTTCAGGATATATTACCGGATAGAGGGAATGCGGAATGGGCGCATCGGCGCAAGCTCGGGCGGTGAAGAATTATCGCAAGCGCCTGGCCAAGCGTGGCATGGCGCGGTTCGAAGTGACGGGATTGAAGCGGGACCGTGAGTTGGTGCGCGCCGTTGCACGCCGCTTGGCGGAAGACTCTTCTGAGGCCGAGGAGATGCGCATCGTGATGCAGCAAAAGGTCGCCGAAAAACCACGCGCAAAAGGCGGCATCTGGACCTGGCTGCGCAACTCGCCTCTCGTGGGCGCAAATCTGAACCTCACGCGCCCGTTCGACCCCGGACGAAAGATCGATCTGTGAGCCGCTATCTTCTCGACACAAATATTATCAGTAACGCCATCAAGCCAATTCCGTCTCCATCCCTCGCCAATTGGATGACCGAGCAGGCTAGCGAGGATTTGTTCATCGCTTCCATTACGGTCGCGGAGGTTTGGCGCGGCATCCTCGAGCAGCCCATGGGCAGGAAACGCCGCATCCTGGAAAACTGGTTCCTCGGCCCCAGAGGCCCGCAAGCGGCCTTTGCGGCGCGGATACTTTCTTTCGATGAAAAGGCAGGCTTGATCTGGGGCCGCCTGATGGCCGACGGAACCAGAGCAGGCCGCCCAAGAAGCACAACCGATATGATCCTCGCCGCCATCGCCGAAGCCAACCATTGCATCCTCGTTACGGATGACAACGAAAAGCACTTCGCCGGGCTAAAATTTTTTAACCCAATGCGGCCGCTAAGCTAGAGTGACTGCGTCCAATACCCGTTCCCGGCGCTATTCGTGCCCCTCCGGCATCGAAGTTCCAGCCCCTGATCCCTCATCCCTGTTCCCTGATCCCTGCTTTTTCCCCAGCCACTTCTTCGTATTCAGCAACTGCCGGTTATCCAGCGCCCAAACCTTCCCTGTCAATTCGTCCGGCGCCCGGCCTTCCCGCGCCGATTTCTCGAATTCGCTCTCCACCGCCCGCATCTTGGCGTCCAGGTCATCGATAAAATTCAGCGCCAGCGCTTCGGGAAGCATGGGCAATTTCGGCGATCCAAACTCCAACTTTCCGTGATGGCTCAGGATCATGTGCAACACCAGCGTCCGCAGGCGTTCCGGAAAATCCGGCAGTTCCGCAATGGTCTTCTCCACCAGGTCCACACCCATCTGGATGTGTCCCAGTAGCACCCCCTCCACCGTGTAATCGAAGCCGGTCTCCCAGCTCAGCTCACGAATTTTGCCAATGTCGTGCAAAATCACACCGGTCACGAGCAGATCGCGGTCGAGCAGCGGATAATGCGCGGCCACCTTCTCGGCCAGCCCCAGAAGGCTCACCACGTGTTCCAGCAAGCCGCCCAACCACGCATGATGAAGTTGCCGCGCTGCCGGAGCTTCGCGGTAATCCCGGGCAATGGCGGGGTCGGCTGCCAGCGTCTTGAGCAGCCGCTGCAAATGGGGGTTGGTCAGGCCTTCCACCGCTGCGTTCAGCCGGCTCCAAAGCTCGGCAATGTCGTGCGCGGTTGCAGGCAGCAGATCCGATTTTTCCACCTCGCTCGGCGCCGCCCGGCGCAACTGCTCCACCTTGAGCTGGCAACGCTCGTCGAACCGCGAAACGCAGCCTCGCACCTTCACCGTGTCGCCACGCTCAAAATCCCTGGCAATGCGCGGATCCCCCGGGTCCCACACCCGTGCTTCCACCTGGCCCGTCCTGTCGCCAAACATCAGGCTCAAATACGGCTTGTTTTGTTTCGTGGTCCGTTGCTGTTTGGCCAGCACCAGGAAAAACGAGACAAAATTCTTCGTCTCGTCGAAGCCGGCGAGATCGGCAACGTAAATATCCTTCATGCTGCCCGCAAGCATACAACATCCGCGATCAGGCTCTCAAAGCGAGCCTCCGCTGTGCCAACATGAATGAAGCAGGTTTGGCATGGATTCTCGTTCTTACGACAATGGCGAGGACCTTACCATCCGCGAGATGCGGCCGGACGATGCGCCCGAGGTCAGAGTCTTGTGCGGCCAACTCGGCTACAAGCGTTCGCCTGAAGCGATTCGCGCATGGATTGAGAGTCTTGGCCACCATGGTCAGCCCCAGACGGCATTCGTCGCCTGCATGGGCAAAGAAATCGTGGGCTGGATCGAAATCTCCATCGAGCGCCGTTTGCAAACTCCGCCGTTTGCGTTTATCGGCGGTCTGGTGGTGAAAGAAGGCAGGCGTGGAAGAGGAATCGGGCGCCGCCTCTGCGTGCGGGCCGAGGCTTGGAGTTGGGAACGGGAGGTCGACACGCTCCGGCTCACCTCGCGCAGCACGCGGCGCGACGCGCATCGCTTCTACATTCGCGACGGCTATCGCGTCATCAAAAGCTCGTTGGTTTTCGAAAAGACCCGACCGCGGTAAACCCTCCGCGCGCAAAGGCCGGCCAAATCTTCTCCCCACAACACAAACCGGGCCGGGAAGCGCAATCCCGGCCCGGCAATGGTGAACTGTTTCCCGCAAACC
>JASHUH010000641.1 GCA_030040115.1 Acidobacteriaceae bacterium
GTAGTCGCCCACCCGCACCGTCACCCGCGCCACGCGCTGGCGCACGCGATCCGAGCCCTCGCTCGCCCCAAACTCCGCGCGCGTCGAGTAGTCGTCCACCTGCTCAATGCGGTACTGGATGAAGAATGGCTTTGCGAAGCCCTTCAACTGCAACTGGCTCATGCTGCGGTCCATCTCCTCGAGCATGGCTTTGAGCACGGGATCTTTCTCCGCGTCGGCGCGCGTCGGCTGTGCGGCGGAAATGCGCGGCGCGCTGAGGCTCAAGCCCAGCAGTCCCAAGCCGGCCATCCACAAGATTGTGCTGTTCCGCCTCATCGCGCACCTCCCGGGCCGCCGTTTTCGCCGGTTCCCTGGTTTCCTGCCGGGGCCTCCGGCGGGCGGTTTTTGCCCGCTGGGGTGGGTTGTTCCCTCGTTCCCTGTTCTTCACCCGGAATCGGCAAAATCGGCGGCCGCGCCGTGCCTTGCGCCTCCTTTTGCGTCTCCAGTTCGCTCAGCAGCATGGCCGGGGCCACGGCGCTGACCGGGATCGATCCCGATTCCGCTCCGCAAATGCCGTTGAACACCTCGCTGCGGTCGCTGGTGGCCAGAATGCTCTTCATCGCCGCCAACGGCGTGCCCACAATGCTCACGCCGCGCACCAGTTCGTCTGGCCGGCCATCCACATACACCCGCCACACCACCAGCGGAACCACGGAAAACGCCTGCGGCGAACTGCGCGTGGTGAGCGCGAAGCCCGAAGAGATGTCCTCGAAGTAGAGCCCGTATGGTTTGCCCTGGCGTTTCGCTTCGGCGATCAGCTCCTTGCGCAGCTCGGCCTCGGGAACCGTCTTGGTCGAAGTCACAATCAGGTTTCCTTGCCGGCCCGTGGGAATATGTCCTGTTTCCGCGCGCCCGTGCCCATTCGAGGAGCTGAAGTTGGCGATGGGCAGCCGCGACATGAGAAACGTCTTCAGCACTCCATCGTCGATCAGATCGACCCGCTGCGCCTTTTCTCCTTCGTCGTCGTAGTCATAGCTTCCGCTCAACCACGTGCCGCCGAATTGGGTCTCGGTGGGATCGTCGGCCACGGAGAGAAAGCTGGGCAAAACCGCTGTGCCCACATCTTTCGTAAAGGTCTGGCCCTCTTCCTCGCCACGCTGCCGCTGGCCCTCGAGCCGGTGTCCGAGCACTTCATGGAAGAACACCGCCGCCGCGCGCCCCGACAAAATTGCGGGACCGTCGAACGGCTCCGTCACCGGCGCCTTGCGCAGCGCTTCCAGGCTTTCGCCCAGTTTGCGCACCGCCGCCTCCAGTTCCGCCTGGGCTGGCAGCCCGTCCACCGTTTCCGCCTCGAAGGTCTGGTCGCGGAACAAATCCATGCCATCGTCGGCGCGCGTGGCGGCCATCACCACCAGCCGCGCCGCAAGATGGGGCGTCACCACTTTCGAGCCCTCCGATGAAGCGTAATAATCCGTTTCGCTCTGCGCCGTCAGCTCCACCATGTTCTCGTACACGTCGGGGTAGTCGCGGAAAACGCGCGAAAGCGCCCGCACCCGCTGCTCCCAGGCCGCGCGGTCAATTTCCACCGGCGGGGCCGGTTTGCCCATGTGCACCTGCGGCGCCTCCTGGCTGAAGTCCGGCGAAGTGTCTTCCTCCTTTGCCCGCACCTGCGCCTCGGTCTTCACGCGCAGATAATTGTCAATGGCGTTTCCGTAGCCGGCATTGGTGGCCAGCCACAGCGAGCGGACCAGCGCCTCGCGATCGTCGTTCAGCGGCAACTGCATGGTGTTCACCGCAGAGCTGCGGTGGTCGCCGTGCGTGTTGTCGAGCTTGGGGCTGCCCACGCGCACCTGCACGTCGGCCATGCGCAGGTGGTTGGCGCCGCTCCCCATCAGCGCCCCATATTCCGCGCGAATGGAAACGAAACTCGCGTCGCTCACCGAGTAGCTGAGGAAATAGGGCGGCAATTGCTTGTCATCGCCCTGCCCCTCGCCCTTTTTGCCCAGGGAAGTAAACGCCCGGTGAAGCTCCGCCGTCATTGCATCGAGGAGCGGATCGGACTGCTGCGCAACGCCGGCTGCGGGAAACACCCAGGCCGCCAGCAGCGCCGCAGACGCCGCACACCGGCGCATTGCTGCGCTTCGCTGGGTAAGCGCACTACAATTCCTTGACAGCCATCTTGGAAGTTTGGGAAAACGCATCGGTATGCTCGATTGTCGCAGAGATCGGCTCACAAGAGGAGACTTCCTATGAAATTTGCGCGTTTGTTGCTGCTGGCGGGCTGTTGCGCCTTCCTGCTGGCCGGCCTTGCTCCATTGCCGTTGCCTGCCCAAGCCCCTTCGAGCCCCCCTGGGCCGGAATCGACGGCCGCCGCGCCCCTTGCCTCCGCCCCGTCGCAGCAGGCCTACACGCTCCCCCCTGATAAGCTCGCCAAAGCCATTGCCCTCAGCCGCATCCGCGACATCCTCGAAATCGCTGGCGGCGTCTGGGGCATCGTTTTTCTCTGGATTCTGCTCGCCACCCATGCCTGGTCCGGCATGGAAGCCTGGGCCAAGCACATCACGGCGCGCCGCTGGCTTCAGGGCGTCGTGTTCTTCTTCGCCTTTTTTATTCTCACCACTCTCGCCAGCCTTCCCTTCGACTGGTACGGCGAGCACGCCAGCCGCGCTTACGGCATCAGCGTGCAAGGTTGGGGCAGTTGGTTCGGTGACCAGGCCAAGGCTCTCGGCCTCACCCTGGTCATCGGCACACTGGTTCTCCTGCTCTTCAACTGGATTGTGCGCCGCTGGCCCCGCCGCTATTGGTTCGGCGTCTGGATCGCCACGCTGCCCATCCTGGTCCTCACGCTCTTTGTCGAGCCGCTGCTCGAACCCATCTTCAACAAGTTCGAGCCGCTCAGCCAACACTATCCGCAACTCGTTCAGGAGCTAGAACAAGTCGTCGCCCGCACCGGAACCAACATCCCGCCCAGCCGCATGGTTCTGATGAAGGCCAGTCTCAAGACCAACGCCCTCAACGCCTACGTCAGCGGCGTCGGGGCCACCAAGCGCATCGTGGTCTGGGACACCACCGCCGGCCGCATTCCTGACGACGAAATCCTCTTTGTTTTCGGGCACGAGAGCGGCCATTACGTCCTGCACCACATTCCCAAAATGCTCGCCGGCTACGCTATCGCCCTCTTCTTCGTCTACTGGGCCTGCGCCGCCTGCGCTTCATGGCTGGTTCGCCGCTTCGGCGTCCGCTGGCATACCGAGGATCTCTCCTCACGCGCCGGCTTCGTGGTGCTCCTCTTCGTCATCTCCGTTGCCGCCTTCCTGTTGCAGCCGGCCTCCAACGCCTTCAGCCGCCATTTCGAGCATCAGGCCGACGTCTACGGCCAGGAGGCGATTCACGGCATCGTCGCCGACCCGCAAAAAACCGCTGTCGCCGCTTTCAACCATCTCGGCGAAGCCGCACTCGAAGACCCGCGCCCCAACCCCTTTATCGAGTTCTGGCTGTACGACCACCCCAGCACGCAGGCCCGAGCCAACTTCGCCTCCCATTACAATCCCTGGGCC
>JASHUH010000642.1 GCA_030040115.1 Acidobacteriaceae bacterium
ACCGGCAAGATGTAGCGCATGAAAGAGGCGTACGGTGAGTGCCTAGCAAGCCACACCGGCTCCGAGTCTTGCGGGCATGGTCGCGAGGCCATGAACGAAGCGTAGACAGGAGGAACTACGGGCCAGGTTATTGAGCCGCGAAATATCCCTAACTTCAGGACGCCGACGCCCTGACACAACGCGGAAGGCAACATTCGGTGGAGCGTTAAAGCGAGCTTCACCGGGGTCCTGCGCGGTCTGTGACCCTGGCACGTAGGGACACATCTTGCACGGAAGTTGAGAGGTCCCGGGTTCACCCGAGAGCGGCCAGCGCTCGCGGGACGCGTCGGGAAGTTCAAGAACTGGAGCCGATGATGAACGAACGCGGGAAGTCGGACAGACCCATAGTACCGGGGAAGTCTCCGAACAAAGCTGGGCAACCGGTGGCGGAGGAGATGGAGGGAAGGGGACTGGCCAAGGGGAATCTGGGCCAACAAAACGCACCCCGGACTCAGAGCCGGATCAGTGCGCCCAGTGAGTTGGCGCAGATACGACAAACGGCAAAATTGAACAAGGATGTGAAGTTCACCGCTCTGATGCATCACATCTACCGCATCGACACCCTGCGGTTCGCCTACCTCCGGTTGAAGAGGTACGCAGCGGCTGGTGTGGACGGGGAGACGTGGCAGCACTACGGAGAGAACCTTGAGGCAAATCTCCAGGACCTCTCCCATAGACTGAAGCGCGGAGCGTACCGGGCGAAGCCGGTGCGTAGGGTGTACATTCCGAAGGCGGACGGGCGGCAGCGACCGCTCGGCGTCCCGGCGCTCGAAGACAAGCTCGTTCAGAGAGCGGCGGTGGAAGTACTCAATCAAATCTACGAAACCGACTTCCTCGGCTTCTCTTATGGCTTCCGGCCACAGCGCAACCAGCATAAAGCACTGGATGCTCTTTGGTGCGGACTTCAGGAGAGGCGTGTGAACTGGGTGCTGGACCTGGACGTGCGCAGCTTTTTCGACAGGCTGTCGCATGAATGGCTGGTTCGGTTCCTCCAGCATCGGATAGCGGATCGGCGCGTTGTACGTCTCATCCAGAAATGGCTGAACGCAGGCGTGCTGGAAAAGGGCAAGCGAACGCAAGTGGAAGCAGGTTCGCCGCAGGGCGGAAGTGCGTCGCCGCTGCTGGCGAATATCTACCTCCATTACGTCTTCGATCTCTGGGTCCATGCATGGCGTCGGAAGTGTGCGCACGGCGATGTGATCGTGGTGCGTTATGCCGACGACATCGTGGTTGGATTCGAGTTCAAAGACGATGCCGAACGGCTCTGGTCGGAACTGAAGGAACGAATGGAGAAGTTCCAACTGGAACTGCACCCGGAGAAGACGCGGTTGATCGAGTTCGGACGCCACACGGCAAAGAACCGAAAGCGCGCCGGTCTGGGTAAGCCAGAGACCTTCGATTTCCTCGGCTTTACGCATATATGCGGAAAGACAAGGAAGGGAAGGTTCCTGGTGCTTCGGCCGACGATTCGCAAGCGCATGCAGGCCAAGCTGCAAGAGGTGAAGATCGGCTTGTGGAGGCGTCTGCATGACCCTGTTCCAGAAGTTGGCAAGTGGTTGAAGTCCGTGGTGGGCGGGCATATCCGATACTTCGGAGTGCCGGGCAACCGGCACGCTCTGGCCCATTTTCGTTACACGGTGACGAACCTCTGGCATCGCGCTCTGTGCAGGCGAAGCCAGCATGGTCGCGTCAAGTGGGAGCGAATGAAACGGCTCATCCGCCGCTGGCTTCCTCCGGCCCATATCTGCCGTCCTTATCCTTCGCGCCGTCTGCGCGTCACCACCTGAGGCAAGAGCCGTATGCGGGAAATCCGCCTGTCCGGATCTGTGCGGGGGGTACGGAGTGATCCGTATCCCTACCGCGACATGGCTCAAGCCGATGCCGTAGGCGGCGTAGTTCTTTGGGATGCTGGCCCGGACATGGAACTGAGCTGTTGCCACGACGCCAGGCCTAGCCCGCTAACGCAAAACAGGCCCCCTATCGAGGAACAGCCTGCAGAGCCTCAACAGCCTCAGGTCACCAACGCCTCAGTGAGCCTCGGAGGGATGATCCGGCTTGCTATCTCCTGGCCCAACCCTTTTCGCGATCAGCTGAATTAAGTAAGAAATCGCCAGGATGTCCACGATGCCTACCGGAAGAACTATCGGCAAGGTATAGTTCCTATTTGGCCAAGGGATTAACAGAACCATCGTAAGGTGTACAAGCACCACAAGCCCCACTACTATCCAAAACCATATCCGATTCCTTAAATCCCAGCGCAGCCGTGCGGCAATAATTATGGCCCCGCCAAAACAACCAGCAGCCGTCCCTCGTCCTGCATTCCCAAAAGCTGAGAATATGAGGTAAAGCGGGAGGAGACAGCATATACCGACCCCAATAGCCCAAGCTCTGCTCGGTGTACCCGGAGAACTACCATCTGTCTCGCCGTCGATTTTGCCGTCTAAAAGCAATTTGCATATTCTCCTGAGGCATTCAAAATGTCCCGTCCGACTAAGAACGCGCTGTACGCTTGTCCCGCTACGGGTATCGCTTTTGGCAGGCTATTACTATAAACGCCTTTGGCGGCAGTCACTGTAGCACCCTGGACCATATTGGCAGTAGAGAGACCAGATTCTGTTGCATCGCCTTGCACCGCAGAGTTAACAGACGATACGGCACTAATGGCAACCGAGGCAGCCATCTCTGCGTCTCCTCCGAACGGCACCATTCCTGCCGCATCTAGTACTACAGTTGTAACTATAAGTGATAAGCTAAAGTTGCTCAGGCAGGCTCTTCGCGGGAGCGATGAAAGCATCGATAGAAGGTTGGAAAGGCGAGCTGGAGCGGTTGCATCAGCGGATGGGGGATGTGTTTGCGCGCGCGGAGGTGGGGGAGCGGAGTCTGGCCTACTTGGAGGGTCTGCTCAGTGGCTGC
>JASHUH010000643.1 GCA_030040115.1 Acidobacteriaceae bacterium
CTACCGCTTCCAGCTACGAGCTTGTAGCTCGAAGCTTTCTTTAAAAAAGACGCCCGGCCTTGAGCAATAAATGCTCGAGAATGGGACCGAGGCTGAGCGCCGGGAAAAACGTGAGCGCGCCGAGAATGAGCACCACGCCGACCAGCAGCACCGTAAACAGCGGCGTATTGACGGGGAAGGTGCCGGGCGAGGGGGGAACGCTCTTCTTTTGCGCGAGGTTGCCGGCCAGCGCGAGTACGGGAATCATCATGAGGAAGCGGCCGATGAGCATGTCCCATCCCATCGCAATGTTGTACCACCAGTTGGCGCTGAGGCCAGCGAAGGCGGAGCCATTGTTGCCGGCGCCGGAAGTGAAGGCATAGAGAATCTCGCTGAAGCCGTGCGGACCGGGATTGGTGAGGGCGGAAAGCCCGACATTGGGCAGGAGCACGAAGACGGCGGTAAAGGTGAGAATGATGAGCGGGAAGATGAGGGCGTAGAGCATGGACATCTTGACGTCGTAGGACTCGATTTTTTTACCCAGATACTCGGGCGTGCGACCGACCATGAGGCCGGCGATGAAAACCGAGAGCACGACGAAGATGAGGATGCCGTAAAGGCCGGCGCCCACGCCGCCAAAGACCACTTCGCCGAGCATGATGTTGGTGAGCGGGACCATGCCGCCGAGGGGAGTGAAGCTATCGTGGACGCCGTTGACCGCGCCGCAACTGGCGTCGGTGGTGATGGTGGCGAAGAGAGCGCTTTCGGCGATGCCGTTACGCACTTCTTTGCCTTCCATATTGCCGCCCGGCGCGGTCGGGGTAAGGGTTTGCGCGGCGCCATGAACGATGTGGTAGGGCTGCGATTCCGCCCAGTAGGCGACGGAGAAGCCAGCCGCAAAAAGGACAAACATAGCCGCGAGCACGGCCCAACCGTGACCCGGCGAGCCAGTCATGCGGCCGAGACTGTACGTTAGTCCGGCGGGAATAATGAAGATGGAGAGGATCTCAAAATAATTGGCGAGCGGAGTGGGATCCTCATAGGGGTGGGCGCTATTGGCGTTATAGAAGCCGCCGCCGTTGGTGCCCAGCATCTTGATGGCTTCCTGTGAGGCGACGGGGCCTTGGGCGATGGTCTGCGTCTGCGCGGGCTGCTCGAGCGGATGGGTGGTGACATAGGCGTGCAGGTTTTGCGGGACGCCCTGCCAGACTAATAGCAGAGTGTACACCAAGCACGCGGGCCCCAGCACGTAAAGAAGGGTGCGGGTCAAGTCGACCCAGAAATTTCCAATGGTGGGGGAATTGGTCCGCTTAATGCCGCGAATCAGGGCCACGGCGACGACGATGCCCACCGCGGCCGACCAGAAGTTGTGGGTGGCGAGACCGGCCATTTGCGTGAGATAGCTCATGGTGGTCTCGGGTGTGTAGAACTGCCAGTTGGTGTTGGTGGTGAAACTGGCGGCGGTGTTCCAAGCCAGATCGGGCGAGACCGCGCCAAGATGCTGCGGATTCCAAGCCAGAATCGATTGGAGGCGCTCCAGGGCGTAGGTAAGCAGGAGGGTGACGGCGGAGAAACCGAGCATGGCGTAGGCGTATTCGCGCCAGCTCATTTCCTGCGTTGCGTTGACGGCGCAGAGCTTGTAGATAAGCCGCTCGCAAGGGCGGAGGATGGGGTCGAGCCAGGTGCGCTCGCCCTCGAGCACGCGGCAAAGATACGCGCCTACGGGCCGCACGGTTGCCAGCAGAATCGCGCTATAGACGGCAAACTGCAACCACCCATTGGCGGACATTCTTAGAATTTCTCCGGGAACAGCAAGGTGAGAACGAGGTAACCGAGCAGCAAAATGGAGAGAGCCAAGGCGATCCAGGTAATGGGGCCGGCGTGCATCGAGCTACCTCAGTTTCTGGCAGGCCTTGACATAGAGAAAGGCCAGGATGAAAAAAACGCCCGTGAAAAAGAGCATCAACAAATCTTGCATAAGCGAAACCGCGCTGGTTAACGATGTGGCGCCGAGACCTGATTGTGTGCGCCATCTTTGAGTATTCGGGATTTTTTCTAAATAAAGCGTAAGGATGGGCGGAGGGCGGAGAATCTTGAGGATGGTGGCGGTTTTTTGAAGGCTACGCACCAGAATGCTCGATGCGGCTGGAGAGCCGGTGTAGCGCGTTACTCCTCGTTGGCGGCGCGGCCCTCGGGGATAAAGCGGTAGCCGACCCAGGGCTCGGTCTGAATGTATTGGCGGCCGGTTTCGGTTTCGAGTTTTTTGCGCAATTGGCCGACGAAGACGCGCAGATACTCGGGCTGATGGGCCGATTGCGCGCCCCAGACGGCAGTGAGAAGAGCGCGATGGGTCATGACTTTGCCGGCGTTGCGGGCCAGATGGAGGAGGAGATCGAACTCCTTGGGCGTGAGATGCACCGGCTTGCCCTGGACGGTGATGGAGTGGGCGGTAGGATCCACGACGAAATCGCCGGCTTCGATGGCGGAGGCAGTGCGCTCGGGAGCACGGCGGAGATGGGCGCGCACGCGGGCGAGCAGTTCCTGAATGCCGAAGGGCTTGGTGACGTAGTCGTCGGCGCCGGCGTCGAGCGCCTCGATCTTGGAGCGCTCGTGCTCCCGAACCGAGAGGACGAGCACCGGGGTGGCGCCACGGGAGCGGATGGCGCGGCAGATTTCGACCCCGCTCATTCCCGGCATGACGAGATCGGTGATGACCAGGTCGGGAGGCCACTCGCGGAAGACTTCGAGGGCCTCCTCGGGCAGATTGGCGGTGCGCACGTCGTAGCCCTGCGCGGAAAGCGAGGCGCGCAGGACGCGGGTGATCTGTGGCTCGTCGTCAATGACAAGAATTCTGCCCGGCATGCGGAATGGGTTCCTTGGGAAGATTACATCATGGCGGCGGGCGGATATGATTCCGGTAAGGCTCAAGATGGCCGCGCTTTTCGAATCCGGGACAGCGCTGCGCTGGTTGACGGCCACGCTGGCGCCGATTCTGGTGACGTATGCACTGGTGGCGCCAGGCGCCAACTCGACGACAGCGGGCATGGTGTTTCTGGTGCTGGTGACCTGGTCGGCGACCCAGGCTGGGTTGCGGCTTTCGTTATATGTGGCCGGACTTTGCGCCCTTGGCTTCGACTACTATTTTTTGCCGCCCCGCCACACGCTTTGGGTGGACGGCGCGCAGGAATGGGTAGCCCTGCTGGCATTCGCCGCCTGTTCGGTGGTGGCGAGCCAGGCCGCAGAGCGCGCCCGGCGCCAGACGCAAAGGGCCGAACAACGGCAGGGCGATGTAGAACGACTGTACGCGCTCAGCCAGGAGTTAATGTTGCACGGCGAGGCGGATGGGCTGATTCGCGACCTGCCCACCCTGATTGGCCGCATTTTTTCACTCGAAGTCGTGGTGCTGTATGTCCGAGACCAGGACAGCTTTTATGCGTCGGTGGGCGAAGCGCCGGCGAGCGTCCAGGCGGAGCTGCGGGCGATGACGCAGGGCGCGGGGGTGCAGGGGCTGGGGATGGGTTTGAGCTCGGCGATGGCGCTTGATTCCGGCTATCACGGCACAGAACTGATGCTGGGGCTGCGATCCGTGGGGGCGCTGGCGTGGCGGCCGGAAACGTTGACGCGCGAAGTTTCCACGGCGGTTTGCGCACAAGTAGCGATTGTGGTGGCGCGGTCGATGGCGATCGCGATGTCGGCGCGCATGGAGGCGGCGCGAGAGAGCGAGCGGCTGCGCGCGGCGCTCATCGACTCGCTGACCCACGAACTACGCACGCCGCTCACGTCGATTCGTGTCGCATCGACGACTTTGTTGAGCGCCGAGAGGCTCGACGAAGCCGGACGGCTGGACATGGCGACGATCATCGACGAGGAATCGGCGCGGCTGGATGCGCTGATCGGCGAAGCTGTGGAAATGGCGGAGATCGACGCCAAGGTGGTGAACGTTCACCTGGCTCCGCAGCTTCCGCGAGCGCTGCTCGAGCAGGCAGTGGAGCAGTCGCGGCAGGCGCTCGTAGGGCGCCGGGTAAGCATCGCCGTCGAGGAACCGGAGAAGCCGGCGTGGTTCGATCCAGAATTGCTGGGGCGGGTCTTGCGGCACCTGCTGGAGAACGCGGCCAGCTATACGCCACCAGGCAGCCGGGTGACGCTTTCGAGCCGGCGCATCGGCGACCGGCTGGAGTTTTGCGTGGAGGACGACGGGCCGGGTATCGATGCGCTGGACCTGCCGCTGATTTTCGAGAAGTTTTACCGCGGCAAGCGCAGCGCGGCGGCGCGCAAGGGCTCGGGGATGGGTCTGGCCATTGCGCGCGCGATTCTGGTGGCGCACGGAGGCGGGATCGAGGCGTCGAACGCCCCGGGTGGGGGCGCGCGGTTCCGGTTCTGGGCGCCGCTGGTGGAAAGGGAGCAGGGACCGGTGGGCGCCACGCCGCCGATGTTGGCGAAAGAGACTCCGTGACGCGTGGATCGCGCGATTTAGGTAAGTTCTTCTGTCCCGGTTATGCCGTAGAATGAGGTGGTGCGAGAGTGAGGGCGCCGATGGCAGGCTTGAATCCGCGCATTACCGTTGAAGCCGGCAAGATGGGCGGTAAGCCCTGCATTCGCGGTTTGCGCTTTACCGTCTACGATCTCGCATCTTATCTGGCCTCCGGAATGAGCGAGGAGGAAATTTTGAGAGAATTCCCCTATCTGGAGAAGGAGGACTTTCAAGCGGCCTACGAGTTCTTCGCCAGCATTCCAGAGAGGATCGCGGTCCTTGAAGCTTCTCGTTGATGAGAACCTTCCGCAACGGCTTGTCCACCACCTCGCCGACCTTTTCCCCGACTCTGCGCACGTCAGTTCCGCGGGATTGAGCAGCACTCCCGACGCCGTCATTTGGGACTACGCAAAGACGCATGGATTCATTTTCTTGACCCAAGACAGAGACTTTGCGAACCTGAGCACCGCGGTGGGCGCTCCTCCGAAGGTCATTCTGCTGCAGATGGGAAATTGCTCGACTGACGAACTGCTTGCGTTGATCCGAAGAAACGCCATCCGATTCTCGGATTTCGAACGCGACGGCAAACGCAGCTTGCTGATTCTGCGATAGCGATGTTTTTCTGCTGCGTGAGCGTAGTTACACGTTTTGCGCTTTCGGTTCGCTAGACCAGTCGCAGTGGATCTCGCGCCGGGATTCGGAGCTTTCGATGGCCCACTCGAGGAGACGCGCGGTGCGCCATGCTTCGACGGGGGCGACGGGCAAAGGCGCTTTGCCGAGGACGGCGTCGCGAAGGGCGGCGTAGTAGAGGCGATAGTCGCCGGGAACCGGCTCGACGAGGCGCGTCACCGCGCCACCGCCGGCATCGACGTGGACGGTTCCCCATGCGGACTCAGGTTCGCGACCCCAGGCGGGATCTTCGATGCGGGTGACGCGGTTGAGCGCGGCCTCCTGCGGGTCGAGTCCGTATTTCCAGAAATTGCCTTTCGAGCCGCGGAGATGGAAGCGCGGACCGGCGGGCTGGGAAAGGCTGTTGGCAGCGAGAACGGCCCGGAAGCCGGGATAGCGGAGGCGAATTTCGAAGCCGTCGTTGGCGCGGGCCCACGCGCGCTCGCAGAGGAGGTCGGCGGAGACGGCTTCGGGCTTGCCGAAAAGGATCAGCGCCTGGTCGGCGAGGTGCGTTCCCAGGTCGAGAAGAACGCCGCCGTTGGCGGGGTCTTCTTTCCAGAGGCGGTTGGTGGGAGCGATGGGGCGCCAGCGGTCGAAGCGCGATTCGAAATTCACAAGCTGGCCGAGCGGGCCCTCGAACAGCAGTTTTTGGAGGGTGAGGAAATCCGAATCCCAGCGACGATTCTGGAAAGGCGCGAGGAGAACGTGATTTTGCTCGGCGAGACGCATCAGTTCGGCAATTTCAGCGGAGGCGACGGCGACGGGTTTGTCGACGACGACGTGCTTGCCGGCGCAGAGAATGCGGCGGGCGACCTCGAAGTGCGTGCCGGTGGGCGTGGCGACAACGAAGAGATCGAGCGAGGAGTCGGCGAGCATCTCGTCGAGCAAGCGGTAGGTGGTGATGCGGGGGTAGCGCTCGGCGGCGTGGCTTGAGGAGCGTTCCATCACCGCGGCCAGTGCAAGGCCCTCGACCGAGGAGACGAGAGGGCCGTGAAAGACCCTGCCGGCCATGCCGAAACCCACCAATCCCACGCGAATCATAGGCATCCTTGATTTTGCCGCTGCGGCTGCGGAGCGGTTTGATTTCTATGATAGGGCGGCGCGGCCGGGCGTAGACGGATACCAAGTGGGTTGTTGGATTGATTCGGCCGCATGGAGCAGCTTCCAGAGAGCAACCGCAAATTTTCGTTGCTGAAACCAGCCAGACGACAGTGCAGCGGATTGGTGGTGCTTCCGGAGACTGCGCGGCGACGCCGATTCCAGGCCGTGGGTCCCGATTTATCGGTTGGCCAGATTCAGCACGAACGGGGTGATGGCCGACAGATCGAGGTCGCCGCTTTCGGGGAGGGCCTGTTCAAAAATCTGCTGGGTTGCGGAGGCGGCGGGCAATTCGGCGCCGGAATCCGCAGCGGCGGCGTGGACGAGGCTCATATCTTTGCTCATGAGGTGAAGCGGGAATTGCGCAGAGTAGTCGCCGGCCTTGATCTTGGCGAACTTGCCCAGGAGTGCGGGCGCGAC
Source organism: Acidobacteriaceae bacterium (assembly GCA_030040115.1). GTDB lineage: Bacteria > Acidobacteriota > Terriglobia > Terriglobales > Acidobacteriaceae > Telmatobacter. Next base: position 6,638 of record JASHUH010000643.1, read on the forward strand.
GACGGCGGTTTTAGGAAGCGCATCGAGCAGCGCGTCGCGGTTCAGGCGGAGGCGCTCGCCGAGCGCGACCGCTTCCGCAATGGCTTCCATGTGGACGCCGAGAAGGAGATTGACAACCAGCTTCATGCGCACGCCGGCGGTAGCCGGGCCCATGAGGAACCACTGCTTGGCGATGGATTGAAAGATGGGAACGCAGCGGTCGAAGGTCTCGTCATCGCCGCCCGCGAAGAGCGTCACGGCGCCGGCTTCAACGGCCGGAGTCGAGCCGGAGACGGGAAGGTCGATGAGATGCGCTTGCCGGCGCGCAGCTTCCCCATGCAGAAGGGTGCAGAGCACGGGCGAGATAGTGCTCATTTCGAGGAGGATGGCGCCCGGCTGGACGTTGGCGAAGATCCCGTCTGGCGCGAAGTAAACGGCGTGCACGGCGTCGTCGTTGCCGAGCGAGGAGAACAGCACATCGGAGGCGCGCACGAGTGGAGCGAGAGCGCCGGCGATGGAGAGGCCCTCGCGCTCCAAGGGCAGGGTTGCGCTGCGGCTGCGATTCCAACCTTGAATCTTCCAGCCTTCGCCGTGCAGGCGGCGAAAAAAGCGGCTGCCCATCAATCCGAGTCCGATGAATCCGAGACGGGCATTTTGTTTGCTGACGATGTTGTCGACCATTTGGTTCGATAAGCTCCTGTTGTATGGATGAAGGAGTTATGCTTCGGTCGCGCAAGATGGGGCTGTGGGGCGCAGGGCGGCCGGATTTCTCTCCTTCCTCAATGCGCCCATGCGCAGTGCGCGATTCGGGAACCATGTGGTCCCGGCGATCGTCGTTCCGCGTTTCCGTTGCGGGGCGAGGCAAGATGAGCTCAGTTCAGCAAGGCTTTGAGATCTGCGATCAGCGGCTTGACTTCGTCTTTAAACGTCGCGATTTGAGCGTCGCCGATGGGCTTGTATACGTCCCTTTCTGTTGCTTCGAGGAAGGCTTTGATGGATTCTTTGGAGTGCTTCCATTTTTCGGTGAGGGTTTTGTCTTGGACGGCCGCAATGACGGCTTGCAGCTCGAATTTCCAGGCGTGCGCTTCGTCGATTCCGTAGCCGGCTCTGCCCGGCAGGTTTTCGCCCAGGGCATGGCCGAATTCGCGCCAAACGATCCAGCAGGTCTTGAGCTTTGCCGGCGCCATGGACCACAACTGTTCGGCTTTGACGACGTAGTTGCCTTTCAGCGCGTCTTTGGATTTGCCGGTTCGCATCGAGGCCATCATCAGGTTGGCCATGCCTTCGTTCGACTTCATATAGAGTCCGCCCCCGCCCAAATCGAAGTTAGGAGCGAGCGTGAGTTGGACGCCACTGAGATCCTTACCGTATTTCGTTTTGATGAATTCCAGAATCCAGGTGCGGTAGGACTCATATTCGTTGGCTTGCGGAAAGCCTTTCGCGGGACTCGACATACGTTACCTCCCTCGGGGTTACGTTCTGGTTGGATGGTTGCGCCGCCTGGAGACACGGCGACCCGCGAACGGCAAAATGTTTCGTGAGGATTTAAACAGAAAGTGGGCTGCTCCCGATACTCTGGCAAACCGGATGCTCGAACGGCTTTATCCCTCGACAGCGAAGGGCGACAAGTTTATTTGCGTGAGCTGACAGCGTGCCGGCGCGTTGACTGCCATCGCCGCGCGCGAACGTTTAGCGCATCGGGTTGGTGAACCCCTTGGGCGGGGTTGGCGAGGCCCCGGGAACGATCACCGGCGTCACGCCCGTGTCCTGGCAGGTCATGGGCGGGGGAAACCGATTCACCACGTCATCCGGAATCTCCGCCTGGGAGGCGGGTATCGGGGCTTCTGAACCATCCAGGCGCGCTGGATCGAAACCTCCCAACAAATCGGTCAATCGTGGATTGGCGTCGCGCGGTCCCTGGGGGAGATATGGCTTCTCATCGGGCAATAAGGCCAACGGAGGAAGATCGAAGAGCACGTCGAGAAATTTTGCGAAGGATACGTGGTCGCCGGAATCTGAAACCACTCCGCCCGATTTAGCGTAGGGAGAAATCAGAATCAGCGGCACGCGCGGCCCGTCGCCGCACGGGCGCTTATCGGGGCAAGGCTCAAATTGCGGCGGTGGAACATGGTCGTAGAACCCCTCCGAATCGTCCCAGAGCACAATAATGGCCGAGTCTTTCCAGTAGGGACTCCTCGCAACGGCATTCACCACCTCCGCAACCAGCGACTCGGAGAGTTGCGAATCGGAGTACCCGGGGTGATCGTCGTCGCCCAGAACGCTTTGCGCCGACGGATCCGCCGGTTTCCATCCAAACGGATTCTTGCGTCCGCCTTTGACGAAAACCACGCTCTTTTCGGGAAGCTGCGCCTTGTTTACGATTTCGAAAAACTCCAGCAAGTCGTGTTCGCCGCTCCACAGCGATGGGTTCTGCCGTATATATCCGAAATACTGGGGCGCATTGTGATGGGGAATATAAGCGGGATGCAGGTTGCCCTTGCCGTCTCCGAATCCCTCCTGATACCAGGCCCAAGGCACATCCTGATGATTCAGGTGCGCCAGTTCGCCGATATCGTCCTTCACGTCGCCCGTGTCGGTCTTCACCTGCGACGCGTTGCGGCCGCTGAGCGAGAGCATAAGGGTGGCGTAGGTCTGGTCAAGCTGGTGCGCGCCGACGACCTGGAGGGGAGACGCATATGGGCCGAAGTCCGGCTCTTCGTCGTCGATCACCGGCTCCCCGGCGCCGGTGTCGGACGTGAAGGTCTCGTCGGGGTGGCGCGCCGCCTGGGTAAGGCCGGTCTGGCCGGCGATCAGATCGATGTTGCCCGGCGTCGAGGGCCCGTACATGGCTTGAAAGATGTGATCGTACAGAGCAAACCGGTGCGCGTACATCCACAAAAATGGAATGGTGTGGCAATCCTGGTGCGCCATGGTCAGCATGCCCACCTGGCGCGCGAACTGCCGTCGCGCCGGCGAAGCGCCAGCCGCTTTCTGTTCTTCGTACGCGACGAAGCGGTCCATGCGGCCGCCGTCGGTCTTGGCGATCAGCGCCGGACGCGAGTGGTCGGCGTCGGCGGTATCGGCGGCGTTGAGCAGAAAAGGCCGTATCCAGGTGTGCCCGATCACGTCGTATTGGCGGAAACCGTGCGCCCGCGCCTCCGCCGTGGCCAGATTGTCTGTCCCCGGAAAGGAGCCGAAGTACGAGTCGAAGGAGCGGTTCTCCTGATAGACGACAAACACATGATGAATATGCGCGCGAAGATTGGCGACCAGTTGCTGCCGGGTTTGGGGGGATGCTTTCTCCGGCGCCTGGGCTCTTACGCTGAACGAGAAGCCGGCCATCCAGATGAAGAAAAGAAGCAGTGGATGGAAAGCCTGATATTTTGACCTTCTCTCGGTCTTCGAACGCCGCAATCGATCCTCCTCCACCCCATCGGCGGATGATCTTCGTTTACATTTTCATCGTCCGTTTTACCACGTTCGGGGTCGCAACCGCCCGGAAGCAGGTTGCCGCTGCGCCTCGCGTCAGAGCTGGGAAGGCGCGCGGCTGCATTCAAAATCGGCAAAAACGAATCCGTCGCGGGCCACGATCTCTCCCATCTCAATTGCGAGCGAAGCGTTGAACATGGGACCGGCATAGACACAGGTGTGGAACTCGCCGCGTTCGCCGCAGGGATCCACTCCCGCCGGCAAATCGCGCAGCAGATCGAGATCGAACTCGCGTCCGGCGAAGGGGGCCGGCAACTGCCGCGTGTCGACGCAGGTGATGCGGGCGCGCAACCCCTCGCGAATCATGGCGCTCGCCAGGGTATCGGTGGGACTCTTCCATAGCGGAAACAGCGGCTCCAATCCGGTGCGCTTGAGTTGCGTCTCGCGATAAGCGCGCACATCTTCGAGGAAGAGATCCCCAAAAGCGACGGCGTCCATGCGTTCGGCGACGGCGCGTTCGCAGGCGGCGCGCATGCGCTGCTCATAGACGTCATTCGGGCAGGGCCAGGGCAGCGGCACGATCCACAGAGGCAGTTCCGCGGCGGCCGCCTGGGCCTTGAGCACCGAGCGCCGCGTACCATGCATCGCCACCCGGTCGAACTCGCTATTGAGCGTGGTCAGCAGTGCGCAAACTTCCACCCCTTGCTCCTGCCGCAACTTGTGCAGGGCCCAGGCGCTGTCTTTACCGCTGCTCCAGGAGAGGACAACGCGCTTCATCGCAGTGCAGGATATTTTTCGAAAGAGGCGGGGGTTGGAGGAATGGCGAGGCGCCAGGAGGAAAAAACGCCCGTGCGCGACTGAATTCGCGTCTGCTCCTCAGAAGTCATGGCGATGGTCGGTGAGGGTGACCGCCATTCCTGGTTTGGGATCGGACGGCGGGCTTTGCCCGGTGGGAAATGAGTCGGCCGCCTCCGCTTCAATGCGCAGTTTGCGCACCGCCATCCAATTGTCCTTGTGCGGCTGGCCGGCGATCCAGGGCGGCAGCGGCATGAAAAGATATTTGCTCAGCGCCTCGGCATATCCCTCATACAGGCTTCGCATCTCGCGCAGCCTTTCACTGGAGTGATCGTCGCGACAGATGTCAATTCCGCTCTGACACAACAGCTCGTATAACTTCCGGTAGCTTTCCGAAGGCAGGCGGTCGGGAGCATGGCCGAAAGGCTGCAGTCCGAGAATCTGCGTCAAGTCCACCAACGCATGCCGGGCCATGGCGAAGGTTAACTGCGCCTGGCGCGCTTCCTGGGCGCGAATTCCGGTAATCAACAGCGCCGATGCGTCGAGGATCGCGGTGAGCGCGCTTAACCAGCTCTGGTTGGTGTGCTGGGAGCGGAAATAGCAAAGCAGCGGATACGATATATGGCTCTCCAACAGCTCTGCGGACCAGCGCTCCCACTCCATTAACAGCACGGCGAGGGCCTGTTCCGCGCCCTGATGCGAATGACGCCGCAAAAGCTCGGCGGCAGTGGGCGGAGAGCCGGCGCGGGCGTCAAGCAGCGAAATGGAGACTTCGCGCCTTGAAAATGCGCTGTAAAGCACCGGGAAATAGCCCATGACCACGGCGAGAAATCCAAGCCCGGTGCCCGACTCCAAGATGGTGAGCGCGCGCGCCGCCTCTGTCCGCGGCGTGACGTCGCCGAGGCCCAGCGTGAACAAGGTGGTGCCGCTGACGTACAGATCCGATCGGAAGTCAGGCTGGTTCCCCGCCTGGTGGAACGGACTGCCGAGCGCGTAAAAAACCAGGCCGAAGCCCAGCACCATCGCGGCCGCCCAGACCACGAGCAGCAAAATCAAGGACAGGGGGCCATAAAAGCTGAACGCCGTTTCGCGCCTGCGGGAACTGCCAATGCGCCGGGCGAAGAATGCCCATGGCCTCCATGTGGAGATGTAGAAAATTCGGGTGAGGCGAAAACGCCCCGTGGCGCGGCGCGGCAAAATAATGGTCTGGAAGGCGTCAACAAGCACGATCCACAGGCAAATTACGCCGGCGAACATGGCGAGGATGCGCATTGACTTTCCTTCCAGCGGCGAACCGCTCCAGGTGACTGCCCGTCAGCTCGCAAATAGGAATAAGCAGGGTGTAGAGGCTTTTTGATTCCGTCCTGAGCCATAGCAGCTATTGATGACACCAGATTTGCGCCGATAGGGAGATATTTTGCAGCTCGGCTCCAAGGCGAGGCGGCGCCATCACTTCAAGCAAAAGTTGGTCGCCACGATTGATCCGATCCGACGGAAAAGCCTGCGAAATGGGCGGGAAAGAGGATGAATCAAACGCCACCTTCGCCGTCGTGTCGCGAAAGCCGGTGTTGGTAGTACGGTCGTAAATCTCCAATGTGAAGTCGTCTCGATCGGTGTCACGGCCGCCTCGAATGGAGGCAAGGTATTTGACCGAGGAGAGAGAGCAGGTAAAGGGCGATGACGCGGGCCAAGTGTTCTCTTTGTCCAGGTTCGCGTCCACGAGGGAGCTCGTACTTAAGTAATAGATCGCCCCGGCTCGCGGGTTTGGGATTTCGCCGCTAAATCCTATGGCCCATCCCGGATCGACAGGCGGAGGCGCGCAGCCCCCTCCCATCTGCATTTCTGCGGAACCTTGATTTCCGGGACAATTTCCGTTCG
>JASHUH010000644.1 GCA_030040115.1 Acidobacteriaceae bacterium
CGCGAGATCGATTTTGTCGCCGTCAACGACTTGACCAGCCCGGCGACTCTCGCCCACTTGCTCAAGTACGACTCGATCCTGGGCAACCTGGGCAACGAGATCAAGGCGAGCGAGGATTTCATTTCCGTCGACGGCAAGAAGATCAGAGTGTATGCGGAGAAAGATCCGGCCAAGCTCCCGTGGGCCGATGTCGGGGCGCAGATTGTGGTCGAGTCGACCGGGCGGTTCACTGACGCCCATGCGGCCAAAGCGCACCTGGGACAGACGGTGAAGAAGGTGATTATCTCGGCGCCGGCGAAGAACGAAGACATCACTATCGTGCTGGGCGTCAACGAGGAAAAGTACGATCCCGCCAAACACGACATCATTTCCAACGCCAGTTGCACCACCAATTGCCTGGCGCCGGTGGTCAAAGTGCTCATGGGCCAGTTCGGCATCGTCAGCGGCATTATGACCACCATCCACAGCTATACCAACGACCAGGTCATTCTCGATTTTCCGCACAAGGATCTGCGCCGCGCGCGCGCCGCCGCGTTGTCGATGATTCCGACTTCGACCGGTGCCGCCAAGGCGCTCAAGCTGGTCATCCCCGAGACGGAGGGCAAGCTGGATGGATTCGCCATTCGCGTGCCCACGCCCAATGTGTCGCTTGTCGATCTGACATTTGTACCGGAGAAGAAGGCCACCGTCGACTCGATCAACGCCGCCATGAAAAACGCCGCGGAGGGCTGCCTCAAGGGCATTCTCGGCTACGAGACCAACGAGCTGGTGTCGAGCGACTTTAAGGGCGACCCGCGCAGCTCGATTTTCGACTCCCTGCTAACCAAGGTGGTCGCCAACTCGGCCAAGGTGATTAGCTGGTACGACAATGAGTGGGGCTACTCGAACCGCGTGGTGGACCTGGTTGGGTTTTTGGCGAAGAAGGGCTGGTAAAAGCAGTTTTCAGTGATCAGTTGTCGGTGGTCAGTGGGTTTTTCACTTGCCCCGGAGCTTGCTGATCGCTGGCGGCTGAGCATTGATCTCCAGTCCCTCTGATCATTGAGAACTGAGAATTGACCACTGAGAACCGACCACTGACCACTCGCAACTGTCATGCGCACGAACATCAGCGGCGGCTCACCGTTCGAACCGATCATCGGTTTCTCGCGCGCAGTGCGTGTGGGGAACCTGGTTTTCCTGGCGGGGACAGCCCCGGTGGGCGCGGAGAGCGAAAATGCCGAGGGTCAGACCCGGCGCGTCTTCGCCATCGCGGAAAAAGCCCTTGCGGAAGCTGGCGCTTCGTTCCAAGACGTGGTCCGCACGCGGATGTTCTTGACGCGCGTGGAGGACTGGGAAGCCGTGGGGCGCGTGCACGGCGAATTCTTTTCCGCCATCCGTCCCGCAGCCACCATGGTTGTGGTCGCCGAACTGCTCAATCCCGCGTGGCGCGTCGAAATCGAAATGGACGCCATCGTTGCCAGCGAGACGTCTGACTCTCAAAACAGTTCTCCACCCGATTGGTAGACCCTTTTTTGAAGGAGGCGCAGCACCATGGCCAAACTTTCCATTCGCGACGTCGATCTCGCTAATAAGCACGTTTTTATCCGGGTCGATTTCAACGTGCCGCTTACCGAGGACGGGTCAACCATTACCGACGACACGCGCATTGTGGCCACGTTGCCGACGATCATCTACGCTCTCCAGCATCGGGCCAAGGTAATCCTGGCTTCCCACCTGGGCCGGCCCAAGGGCAAACCGAATCCGAAATACTCCCTGCGCCCGGTGGTCGATAGGCTGAGAGAACTGCTCGACAAAAAAGTGGGCGAAAGCGTCAACGTAGCTTTCTCGCCCGACTGCGTGGGCGAGGTGGCCGGCGAACTGGCGCGGCAACTCGAGTCCGGCCAGGTGCTGCTGCTGGAGAATCTCCGCTTCCACGCCGAGGAAGAAGCCAACGATCCTGCGTTTTCGAAAGCCTTGGCGTCGCTGGCCGAAATTTATGTGAACGACGCCTTCGGCTCGGCGCACCGGGCCCACGCGTCGACCGAGGGCATTACGCATTACTTGAAACCCGCCGTGGCCGGCCTGCTGATGGAAAAGGAAATCGCCTATCTCGGCCAGGCGCTCGAAGCGCCGGAAAGACCCTTTGTCGCTATCCTCGGAGGCTCTAAAATCTCGGGCAAAATCGATGTCATCCAGAACCTGCTCGACAAAGTCGACACGCTGGTGATTGTGGGCGGCATGGCGTATACGTTTGCGCGCGCGCTCGGGGTCAGCACAGGCCAGTCGCTGGTGGAAGAAGACAAGATCGACATGGCGAAAGAGGCGCTCGCGAAGGCGAAGGCCAAGGGCGTGAACCTGTTGCTGCCGTTGGATAACATCCTGGCCGACAAGTTCGCGGCCGATGCGAAGACGCAGGCGTGGGACTGTGCCACCAATTTTCCTCCCCATTGGCAGGGACTCGACATAGGCCCCAAGTCGATTGCGGCGATCGAGGAAGTCGTCGCCACCGCGAAGACCATCGTTTGGAACGGACCGGCGGGCGTCTTCGAGTTCCCGCGGTTTGCGGTAGGCACCAATGCCATCGCTAAGGCCGTAGCGGCCAACAAAACGGCGACGTCGATCATCGGCGGCGGCGACTCAGTGAGCGCTATCAACCAAGCCGGAGTAGCTGACCGGATCACCCACATCTCGACTGGCGGCGGCGCCAGCCTGGAATTTCTCGAAGGCAAAAAGCTTCCCGGCGTGGAGGCGCTGACAGACAAGTAAGCCTGCTTATCAAAATGGGCTGCGGCGAACCAGGGAAACTCGCCGGGCGGCGATGGACGCCGCGATAAACTTGAGGTGTGAAGATCGCGCTCGCCCAGATTGATCCCACGGTGGGGGATTTTACTGGGAACCTGGAAAGGATACTTGCGGCCAGCCGCCGCGCCGCCACGCTTGGTGCGCGGCTGACGGTGTTTTCCGAACTCGCCATTTGTGGCTACCCACCCGCCGATTTCCTGGAAAAACGCAGCTTTCTTGCCCGCTGCCGCACGGCGGTGTGCGAATTGGCGGCGGCGACGCGTGAACTGCCCACCGCGGTGCTTGCTGGAGTGGCGCTGGCCGCCGGCGGCGACTCGGGCAAGCCGGCCTTGAACGCCGCCGTCCTTATGGACCGGGGCCGCGTGCTTCTCGAGCAGCACAAGCGCCTCTTGCCCTTTTATGATGTTTTCGACGAACAGCGCTATTTTGCCCCTTCAGGACCGCAGCAGGTGGTGACGCTGGACGGGTTGCGTCTCGCCGTCACCATCTGCGAGGACGCCTGGAACGATAAGAACTTTTGGCCGCAACCGCTGTACGCCGTCGATCCCGTGGAAGAGCTGATGCGGCAGCGCCCCAGCCTTCACATTAACCTCTCCTCATCGCCTTTCTGGCACGGCAAGCGCGCCATTCGCCGCGAGATGCTGGCCGCCATCGCCCGGCGCGACGGGATTCCGGTTTTGATGTCGAACCAGGTGGGCGGCAACGACAGCCTGATCTTCGATGGCTCCTCGCTGGCCCTGAACGCCAACGGGCGGCTGATCGCACAAGCCGCTTCGTTCGCCGAGGATCTGGTGCTCGTGGATCCCTTCGATGCGCCGGTTTTGCCCGAGCCGGACGAAGACGACACCGCGGCCGCGTTTCACGCCCTGGTGGTGGGCACGCGCGATTACGTGCGCAAATGTGGCTTCAGCAAAGCGCTGGTGGGCCTGAGTGGAGGGATCGACTCGGCGCTGGTGGCGGCGATCGCCAAAGAGGGACTGGGCGCGGAAAACGTGATTGGTGTGGGCATGCCGAGCCCCTACTCCTCCACAGGCTCGATCGACGACAGCCGGCGGCTGGCGGCCAACCTCGGTATCCGCTTCGAGACCATCTCCATCAATGGGCTGTTCAGCGAATATACACAGGCGCTGGAGCCGCTGTTTAAGGGCACAACACCGGACATTACCGAAGAGAACATCCAGCCCCGCATACGCGGCACGCTGCTGATGGC
>JASHUH010000051.1 GCA_030040115.1 Acidobacteriaceae bacterium
CGTGGGTAAAGGTGAGCGAGGCGGAGTTGATACAGTAGCGCAGGCCGGTGGGGCGTGGACCGTCGGGGAAAACGTGGCCAAGATGCCCACCGCAGCGAGCGCAGGTCACCTCGATGCGGCGCATGCCATAGCTCAGGTCTTCATGCTCCTCGACCGCTTTGGCAGCAGCAGGGATGGTGAAGCTGGGCCAGCCGCAACCAGAATCGAATTTGGCTCCGCTCAAAAACAGCAGGGCTCCGCAACCGGCGCAATGATAGTCGCCGGTTTCATGGTTTTCAGTGAGCGCGCCGGTGAACGGCCGCTCAGTGCCTTTTTCGCGCAGAACGTGGTACTGCTCGGGCGAGAGCAGCTTGCGCCACTCGGTCTCGCTGTGCGCCAATTTTTCGTTGGTTTCCGGCACCGGCCCTCCTGGGCGGGGGCAACTTCACCGGTATTGAGATGCGCCGGGAAGCGGAAAGACTCGGCGGAGACCATCAGGCTTCCGCGACGACCTCGATTTCGAGCAGGGCGTTTTTGGGCAGGCGTGAAACCTCGACGGTGGTGCGCGCGGGCGGCTCATCGCCATCGCGGCCCAGATATTGGTCGTATACAGCGTTCATGGCCGCGAAATCATTGATGTCTTTGAGATAGACGGTGGCTTTGACCACGCGGTCCAGGCCGCTGCCCGCTTCTTCGAGAATGGCCTTGAGGTTTTCGAGCACGCGTGTGGCTTGCTCCGTCACGCCGCCGAGGACAACCTGTTGCGTGGCTGGGTCGAGTGCGATCTGGCCGGCGGTGAAGATGAGGTTGCCGACACGCATGCCCTGCGAGTACGGGCCGATAGCGGCGGGCGCGCCGTCGGTGGCGATGGCTGATCTGGTCATGGCTCCGATTGTAATGGCGCCGGGCTGGCGCGGTGGAAAAGATTGGGACTGGCCGGTGTGATCGCGGCCGTTCGTTCCCGCGTTCCCTTGCTCTCGAGCCGCCTGTCCGGCCGGCGGCTTGCCCGATCCGCTACAATGGCGGCTATCGCGCATGCGGCGATTCCCTTGACGCAACTTGACGCAAATTGATTCCAAGGAGCGAAGGAAGGCCTCCGATGCTGAAGCGTGTTTGTTGCACGATTCCACTTTTGTTGGCTGGCTTGGCGCCGGCGTGTGGCCAAGCCGTCGCCGCGCAGCACCCGACGCGGCCTATGCCGCCGACACGCGACCCGCATACGCCCGGATATGTTAAGGCCACCGAACTGCCCGACGGCCAGCTTCCTCCCGCGGACGCGAGCGGCAACTTTATCATCGGACCGACGCATCAGCCGGCGCCGGAGATGACGGATAACCCGAGCGTGCCGCAGGGCGAGGTGTACGAGTTCACCATGAGCTCGGCGGATAACAAGTATTATCCGGGCATTGCGCGGGAGACGGGGACGTTTGGGACGCCGGACCCAAACAATCCGGCGAAGCTGATTGTGACCACCAGCCATCCCGCTCCCTATACGCGGCGGGTTGAAGTGTATGTGCCCAAGCAGTACGTGCCGGGGACGGCGGCGCCGTTTATCGTGGGCGCGGACGGGCCGGACAAGATGCTGTTCACGGCGCTCAACAACCTGATCGCAGAGCACCGCGTGCCGGCGATGATCGCCATCTCCATCGGCAACGGCGGAGGCGACGCACAGGGCAGCGAGCGCGGCCTCGAATACGACACCATGTCGGGCAAGTACGCAGAGTTTGTGGAACATGAAGTGTTGCCGGAGGTCGAAGCGAGATATCACGTTCAGTTGACGAAGGATCCCGACGGCCGGGCGACGATGGGCGGCAGCTCGGGTGGGGCCTGTGCGCTGATCATGGCCTGGTACCACCCCGAGCTTTATCATCGCGTGCTGTCGTATTCGGGAACATTCGTGAACCAGCAGTGGCCGTACAATCCGAAAATCCCGCACGGCGCCTGGGAGTTCCACGAGAAGCTGATTGCCCATAGTCCGCGAAAGCCGATCCGGATCTGGATGGAGGTGGGCGACCGGGACCTCGACAACCCCAACGTGATGCGCGACGGCATGCACGATTGGGTGGTGGCGAACGAGGACATGGCCAACGTGCTGACGGCCAAGGGTTACCATTATCAGTTTGTGTTCGCGCGTAATGCCGGGCACACAGACCGCGCCGTGAAGTCGCAAATGCTGCCCGAAGCGGTGGAATACCTGTGGCAGGGGTATCCGCGGTAGCGGAGCCGGGAGAGTCCGTTCCTAGCGGTCGTTGCTCGGTTCCGATGCGACGGGAGCGCCAGCGAGACTTGTGCTACTATCCCTGCAAGCGAATCGCGGCACTGCTTGGTTCCATCGATTTGGCCGGCGGACTCGACGCCTTCATGCGAGTCCGTGCTGAATTTCTCCCGGGGCGGCAAGGCCTGTGGCGAGTCGTACGCGACGAGGCCTCAAATGATCAGTCAGCTACGCCCCTTGAGTTTGGGTGAAATCCTCGACCGGACCGCCGCGCTTTACCGGACCCATTTTTTGCTGTTCGCGGGAATCGCCGCAGTGTTTTCCGGGGCCATGCTGCTGACGCAGATGTTACATTTGGCGGTGCTGGAGTTGCTGGGATATCCGCACATTGCGCCGCGGCTGGAGTGGGCCTACGGCGTGTCCGCGGTGCTGCAGATTTTTGTGGTGCTGCTGGTGGCGGGCCTGGCCATCGCGGCCAATAACCGGGCGGTGGCGTGGGTGTACCTGGGCCAGGCGGCGACCATTCGCGGAGCGGTTGCCAGCATTGCCCCGCGGCTGACCCGCTACATATGGTTGATGACGGTGACGGTGTTCCGCGCCTGGGCGCCGCTGGCTGTGTTGTATGTGGCGCTTTTCGCGATTCTGTTCAGCGTGCTGCCACATGGCTGGCTTAGCGACCCTTCGGTGTTGCAGCACCCCCATGCGCGGAACCCGGCGGCGCTGGTTGCGGCGGTCTTGGGGGTTTTGGTTTTGGCGCCTTTGCTTCTCCTGGCGGTGATTTATGGGGCGTGGATGTCGCTGCGCTACGCGCTGGCGACTCCCGCGTGCGTGGTGGAAGATGCGCGGACAAGCGTGGCGATCAAACGCAGCATTGCGCTGAGCGAGGGCTCGCGGGGACGCATTTTTGTGCTGGCGCTGCTGGTTTTGGCGGTGCAGATGCTTTTAGGAATTCTGATGGGACTGCCGTTCCTGCTTTTCACGGTCAAACATGCGGGCCACGCGATCCCCATCGGGATGCTGGCTCTGCAACAGTTGGGTAACTTCATCACCAACACGTTAATCGGGCCAATCTACGGGATCGGATTGACGCTCTTCTACTACGATCAACGAATTCGCAAGGAGGGTTTCGATATCGAATGGATGATGCAGGCCGCAGGGCTGACGGCGGAGACCACGCTGCCGGTTCCCGAGCAAATGTGACGACGGGATGGCTCCGCAGCAATGCCCGCACCCCGAGAAGTGAAGGCGAAGATTTCCCCCAAGCGCGGGTCCCCATGAACGAACCTATACGCGCCTTGAGTTTAGGTGAAATCCTCGACTGAACGACGCAGCTTTGCCGGCGCAATTCTGCCGTTCGCCGGAGTTTCCGCGACGCCACGGGCATTATCGATACGCCTTCCGCGCCGGTGATGACCCCTGATACCGTGGAAGAGCCATGCATTCTTCGCGGGCGAATTCATTCAGTCGTTGGCCGGCGTTGGCCACGACGCTTGTCGCAGTGCTGCTTGCAGCCGGGCCGGGCGTGTACGCGGGCGAATTGGAAACGACCTTCGCGAACGCCAGCGTGGCGCGCTACCAGAAGCACCTGGCGCAGCTCGACGCCGTGGTGGCTTTCTGCGCGAGAATGCGCACAGCGGCCGCCTGCAATCCTGCGCTGGTAGGTCCGGACGATGAAGTCGCCTTGGAACTGGGCGGAGGCGTGGAGCAGCGGCGGATTGGTTATGATTGGCTGCGCATTCTGCTGGCGCGGGCGGGAAGCAAGGAAGAGCAATCGCAGCCTGGCGCCAACCCCGCTCCGCCGCCCGTGATGAAAACGCGCACATTGGGCATGGAGGAACTGCTCAAGCTGGCGCGGCAACGGTTGGCAGAAGACGCGCAGGAAGCGGACGCGCCGCCGGCGGGGCCGAGCTACGCATCCCAGCGTGCGTCGCTCAAGGTGATTCTCGCGCGGCGGGAGTTTCGTGGGGAGGGCGAGGAAACTGTCCGCGAGCGCTTTATGGAGTGGCTGGACACCGCCCTGAACGAGATACTCGGCCAGCTCGTGCGGCTCGGAGAACGCGAGCCGTGGATCGCCATGGCGTTTCGCGCGCTGTTTTTGGGTGGAGTTTGCCTGGGGCTGATGTGGATGCTGGTGCGCATCGAACGGCGGGCGCGGATTCGCCCGGTCCCCGCCGCGCCGGCGGCCGCCGGCGCGCACCCGCCGCGCGAGTGGCAATTGTGGCTCAAAGACGCGCGCGCCATGGCGGCCGAAAATCACTGGCGCGAAGCGATTCATTTCCTGTATTGGGCGGCAGTTGCACGGTTGGAATCAGGGCGTCTGTGGCCGGCGGACCGGGCGCGCACGCCGCGCGAAGTTGTGCGCTTGCTGCCGGGCGGCGATCCGCGCCGGCAGAGCCTGGCCGCGCTGACGCGTAGCTTTGAACGCACGTGGTACGGCGGCCGCGAGGCTGGAGCGGCTGACTACGAAACCGCGCTGGCGCTGGCTGCCGCATTGGGGGTGGAATGAAGCTGCCGGACACACTGGACGCGCGTGACCGCAAGCTGTTGCTGGCATGCCTGGCGGCGGTGACGGCGCTGGCATTCATGATGGGCGTTTTGGCGCGCGATCAGAACCGCGACGACAACCCGATGCCCAGCAGCTATCTAACCGGCCGTCACGGAGCGCGCGCGGCGTACGATCTGCTGGCGGCGAGCAGCTACAACGTGACCAGGTGGGAGCAGCCCCTGGCCGATCTGGCGCAACAGGCGGACGCGCGGACAGTAGTGATCTTCGCCGACCCGCTTCCGAGCAGCCCCACGGATTTTAAGGCGGTCCAGGAGATTGTTCATCGCGGAGGACGGGTGCTGGTGACGGGTGCGACCGGTGGCGCGCTGGCGCCGGGCGGGGCAGTGCGGCCAGCAACGCAGTTCCAGATCGCGTCGTGCCGGCTGACGCCGGAGGGCCTGGATGCGCTCGCCGGTTCGGGCCGGGTATGGATGGCTCCGGCGGCGGAATGGACTCTGGGCAACCCGCTCTACCGCGTCCAATATGACTGCGCCGGCGAGCCGGCGGTGGTGGAATACGATCAGGGAGCGGGGCACGTAGTGTGGTGGGCCAACTCGACGCCGCTCGAGAACGGCTCAATCGGCCGCGACGGCAATCTGGCGTTGTTT
>JASHUH010000645.1 GCA_030040115.1 Acidobacteriaceae bacterium
ATCTCGGCTGCCACGCCGGATTCCCGGCAAAGATGCATGACGTCTGTGGAGAGTCCGTCACTCAGATCGATGGCCGCGGCCGCCCCGCCGCGGCGCGCCAGCAGAAGGCCCTGCGCCACACGGGGCTGGGGATAAAGCTGCCGCGCCGCCAGCTCTCGAAGTTTGTTGGGGAGCCGCCGCATCTTGCCTCCGGCCGCCGCGCCTTGCCTTTCCTCCCCTGCCCATGCCGCCAGCCGCTCCAACCCTGCCGCCGCGCCGCCGAGGGCGCCGGTGACATAGAGCGCATCGCCGGGCCGCGCCTCCGAACGAAGCAGCGCCCCACGGCGCCGCACCGCGCCCGCCAGCACAATATCGGCGACGGCGACCGGCGACTCGGCCAGATCGCCGCCCGCCAGAGGGGTCTGAAAGGATCGCGCCAAAGCCAAAAAGCCATCCAGGAAACGATCGACCCAGCGCCTCCCGCGCCCGTTTCCGCCGCTCCATGCCAAGCCACGCCACACGCGCCCCTCCGACACCAGTTCGCGTGGCGCGCCGAGAGAAAGAAATGCCGCCACGGGGCGCGCTCCCATGGCGGCCAGGTCGCTCAACCCACGCGCCAGCACACGGTGTCCGATCGACTCGGGCGGGTGCCATTGGAGCCGGAAATGGCGGCCGTCAATGGACAAATCCGTGGTGACCGCCAGCTCTTCCCCACGGGCCAGATCCAGAAGCGCGCAGTCGTCGCCAATGCCGAGGCGCAGTCCGCTCCCGCGCGCTCCCTGCGCGCGAGCGCGAATGCGGCGAAGCAGCGCCAGCTCGCCTCCGGTTTGGGTCTCTTTGTCCGGCACTTTCTAGAGAATAGGGCAGACGGCGACCGGTTCTCCGCGCAGCCAGGCGAGATCCGGCCTCACATGCCCATTGCGGCTCGTTGCGCCGGGAAAATCTCTTTCAGCCCGCTTTCCGCAAGATCGATCAGGGCATTCAACTGCGCGCGCGAAAAGCTGCCCTTTTCCGCGGTCGCTTGCGCCTCGACCAGACCGCCGTCGGCTGTCATCACCACGTTCATGTCCACTTCGGCCTGCGCGTCTTCCTCGTAGCACAAATCGAGAAGCGGGATGCCGCCCACCACACCCACCGACGTTGCGGCCACCAGGTGCTTGAGCGGGGAAGCCTTGAGCGCGCCCGCCTGGACCAGGCTTTGCAGCGCCAGGGCCAGGGCTACGGCAGCTCCGGTAATCGCCGCTGTCCGCGTCCCTCCGTCGGCCTGGATCACGTCGCAGTCAAGGATCACGGTGCGTTCGCCGAGAGCTTGCATATCCACGGCAGAGCGCAAGCTGCGGCCGATCAGGCGCTGAATCTCGTGCGTCCGGCCGCCGATCCGGCCGCGTTCGCTCTCGCGGGGAGTGCGGGTAACCGTGGAGCGGGGCAGCATCGCGTACTCGGCCGTCACCCAACCGCGGCCCGCATTGCGCAACCACGCCGGAACTCCCTGCTCTACGGTGGCGCAGGTCAGTACGCGCGTATTGCCGAGAGACACCAGGACCGAGCCTTCGGCGGTCTGCACAAAGCCCGGCGTAAGGGTCAGGGGGCGAAGCTGATTCGGAGTTCTGCCGCCGGGACGAAAGAAGGAAGCGGGCGCGGGCATAGGGGGATTGTACGGGAGCGCGTCCGGAAATCGGGGCCAAGGCCGGAAAGGTTTCAGATCGGGAAGGGGCTTTGCGTGGGATTCGGATCTGGGAATGAGGGTAAGCAACTCAATTGAAAGAGATTGTGCTGCATGGCCAAGCGCGATGTTCCATTTCGGAACTGGCAGGGCCGGGAGGAGAGGTCGCAGCATGGTCATCCGAAAAACTCAACCCTTTTATTATCATAAACTTATCGAAAGCGTCCTGGTTTGGCACATGACGTGTATCAGAACAGAACAAGTCCCAAGGAAAGGGAAGCAGGGAACAGGGCGCCGGGAACAGGGAACTGGAGTCGGGGACGAGAGCCGAAGGCGAGTAGCTGAGTTCTGCATGGCTCGCCACGCGCGAGGAAAGGAAAAAACAGGTGACGCAGGCGATGAAACAGAGGGCGGAAACGGGCGACGGAAGAAGCGGCGACCGCAGGCGGGTGGAAGCGATGGTCGAGACCCTCGCCACCGTGCGCGGTCGAGGCGAAAGCCTGGACGAAGTGGCGCATGACGCCAGAAATATGGTGACCGCGTTGGGTCTCTATTGCGATTTGCTGGAAGAGCCCGGGGTTCTGGCCAGCGCCTTCGCGCACTACGGCAGCGAGCTGCGCCTGGTGGCGGCGGCCAGCCGCCGGCTGGTGGAAAAGCTGGTGGCGCTTGACTGCCAGAGTGGGGAAGGCGCTCCCTTTGGGACGCTCGAAGCGGAAAGACGGTACGCCGGATCCGTGAGCGCAGCTTGCCGCGAGCGCGATGGGGCCCGGAGCTGGGAGTCCGTGCCCGCCACGTCCATAGCCAACCTGGCCGAAGAGCTGCTGGCCAGCCGCAACCTCCTTGCCGCTCTCGCCGGACAGGCGATCGCCGTCACTGTGGAAGCCGATGGCGGCGCGCGGGGAGTCCGGCTGACGGGAGAGGATTTGATCCGCGTGCTGGTGAACCTGGTAAAGAACGCGGCCGAAGCCATGCCCGAAGGGGGGCGCATCCGGATCAGTCTCTGCGAACACGCTGCCGGGGAAGGAACAGCCGGATGGCTGGCGCTTGCCGTCGAGGATAACGGCCCCGGCATTCCCGAAGAAGCTCTCGAGAAGGTCTTTGAAACCGGCTACACCGCCCGGGCCGGAGACGGATGGTCCACCTGCGGATGGCTGGCGACGCGCCGGGGCCTGGGCCTCGCCATTTCCCGCTCCATTGTGGAAGCCGCCGGGGGACGAATTTGCGCCGCCCGGCGCGCCCCAGGCTGCGGAGCCCGGATCGAGATCGAGCTGCCGGTGCGAAACGCCGGCATCTAGCCAGAGCACTTCACTTCGAGCGGCGATGACTTTGAATCCTTCTCCAAGAACACGCGAGGCGGCTACAATGCTGGAAACAGTCTTGAACATCGGGGCGATGGAGTCTATTCCTCAAATTGGTCAACCGGCGGCGCCGCTGCGCCTGCTGGTGGTGGATCCCGACGCGGCGGTGCGCTCGGCGTGTGCGGAGATCGCTTCGGGCCTGGGCTACGCGGTGGAAAGCACCGGCGATCTGTCCCGTGCGCGGAGCCTGCTGCGCGGGCAAACCACAGACATCCTGCTGGTGAATCTGACCCCGGCTTCGAGCCAGGGACTGGAGCTGGTCTCCGAAGTCAAGCTGCTTTACCCGGACACTTCGGTGATCGCCATGACCGCTTCGAGTTCGGTGAACTCGGCCGTGGAGGCGATGCGCTGCGGGGCCTCGGATTACCTGACCAAGCCGTTCGCCATGGACGAGCTATCGGCGGTGCTGGACCGCGCCGCCCAGACCCACATGACCGACACCGCGACGCGCCAGTTGCGGGAGCGGTTGCGGCTCTCGCAGGGCCTCGGGGCCATGATCGGCCGGGCGCCGGAGATGGAGAAACTGTACCGGATCCTGTCGAAGGTCGCGCAGAGCACCCACCCGGTTTTGATTCTTGGCGAAAGCGGCACGGGCAAGGAGCTGGTGGCGCGGACCATCCACGCCTACGGGCCCAACGCGCAGAAGCCGTTTTTGCCCGTGGACTGCGGCTCGCTGGCCCCGACGCTGATCGAAAGCGAGCTTTTCGGCTACGTGAAAGGCGCCTTTACGGGCGCCCACCGCACGAAGGACGGGTTGCTGGTTGCGGCGGAAGGGGGCACGGTCTTCCTCGACGAGATCGGCGAGCTCTCGCTCGAACTGCAGGTTAAGCTGTTACGCGCGCTCCAGGAAAAGGAGGTGCGTCCGGTAGGCGCCACGCACCGGGTTCCCATACGGGCGCGCGTGGTGGCCGCAACCAACCGCGACCTGGCGTCGATGGTGGAGAAGGGCAGCTTCCGCAAGGATCTTTTTTACCGGCTCAACGTGGTCAATCTGCGTCTGCCGCCCTTGCGCGACCGCCGCGAGGATATCCCTCTGCTGGCGGCCTATTTCCTGGATCGCATCAGCCGGGAGCGGGGCCGCAAATTCACCTTGAGCGACGAGGCGCTGCGCACCATGATGCGTCACGACTGGCCGGGCAATGTCCGCGAGCTCGAAAATTCCGTGGAGCGAGCTTGTGCGCTGTCCTCGGGTCCGGTGCTGCATCTGGGCGACCTGCCTACACAACTGCAGCAGCAAGGCATCGAGGCGCAGCGCGCCGCCACAGCCGCTGCTCAGGAAGCGAGCGCGGCGAACGCCAGTGTTGCGGGGGTGAAGACGCTGGCCGACTTGGAGCGCGAGGCGATTCTGGGCGCGATCCGCACCTTGAACGGCGATAAGCTGCAGGCCGCCAAGCTGCTCGGAATTGGCAAGACCACGCTCTATCGCAAGCTGAAGGAGTACGGCGTCGCCGATCCGCAGCGGGACGAGTGAAAAGGCAGCTTCCCGCTTCCAGCGCGCAGCGGCTCCAGCTTGGGCAAGCCGCCGCGGAATTTGGCAAGCGCATTCGAATGCAAACCGAGCTGAGAACTTAGAACTGACAGCTGAGAACTGAGAACTGAGAACTGAGAGCTGAGAGCTGAGAACTGAGAACTGAGAACTGAGAGCTGAGAGCTGAGAGCTCGAATGACCGGCAGGAAATTATGCGCAAGGAGTTGGAGATGAGCATCTTGATGGTGACCGGAATTGAAGGGGTGCGCAACTGCGCGGCCGCGGTGAGCGCGCACCTGGGTATGGAGGTGGAAGTGGCCGAGAGCCGGAAGGCGGCGCTGGCGGCCATGCGCCGCCGCGAATTTCTGGTCGTGGTGGTGGATGAGACCATGGCCGAATGCGATCCGGCCGCCGCTGAGAAAATCTGGGAGGGCGCAGGGCTGGCCATTCCGCTGCAGATCAACTTTGCGCTTTCCGGGACGGCGCGGCTGATCCGCGAAATTCGCGCCGCGCTCCACCGCCGCGAACGGGAACAGATGCTGGCTCGCCGCGCCGCGGCCGCGGTCATCGAAATGGAACTGAAATCCACTGTCGCCGGGCTGCTTCTCAATTCGCAGCTGGCGCTGAGCAGTAGCGAAGCATCGTCGCCGATGGCGGAAAAATTGCGCCTGGTGGCCGACTTGGCCGGCAGCCTGCGCCAGCAGTTGAGCGCGCCGCTCGAGGGGAGTGGCGGCCATCCGGCTTGAGATGCGGCGGGGTTGCGCTGCGCAGCGGCCGGAGTTCGGACGCGCTCGCAAGCCGCACGGGCCGCGAGGACGCATAGCCTCCGCCCCAGACCTGCCGCCAACTCTTTGCATGCGTTGCACGCGCATTGCCGGGGCGAACCTGCCCCGGCGTTTTTATCCCCTCTTGTACTGTTCCTGGCTCACTGGCTCCAGCCAATCGACCGCTTTGCCGTCGAGTCTTTCCTGGAGGGCGATGTGGGTCAAAGCTGTCGCCGGCGTGGCGCCGTGCCAGTGCTTTTCTCCGGGTGCAAACCAGACCACATCGCCGGGGCGAATTTCCTCGACGGGACCGCCTTCGCGTTGCGCCCAGCCGCAGCCCGCGGTGACGAGGAGAGTTTGTCCAAGCGGGTGCGTGTGCCACGCGGTCCGCGCGCCGGGCTCGAAGGTGACGCTGGCGCACTGCACGAGCGCCGGATC
>JASHUH010000646.1 GCA_030040115.1 Acidobacteriaceae bacterium
TGCTGCCGTGTGTCCGGCCTCCACCAGCAAGCCGCGCAGCATCGCATTGCCTTGTTTGGAGATCGCGCCCAGCTTTTGCTTTCCGCCGGAGGAATGCTCGCATGGATTCAGCCCCAGATAACTCACCAGTTGTTTGCTGCGGTCAAAGCGGGCCGGCCGTCGGCAGCGGCGGCGGACGCCTGGGCGGAGACTGGCTGAATCGTGGCGAGATAGGCCGCCAACGCGGCGCGCTCCGGGTCGGTCCCGGCAAAGGCGGGCATGACGCCGTTGTGCATGAATTCGAGACCGCCGAGCATGGCTTGAATCTTGCTCTGGTCCCATTGGCGCAACTGTAAATAATGCTTGACGCCGCGGTAGGCGTTGGCGGTGTGGCAGCTTTGGCACTCGACGCGGAAGATCTCGCGTCCCACGGCGGCCTGGTTGGCGGGCGTGATGTCGCGGACCTGAATCCACTTGGCGGATTGGAGGACGCCGGCGGAGGTTACCTCATCGGCGCTGAAACCGCCGTCGCCGGGGATCGGAGCGAAGTAGAGCGAGTTCGCGTAGAGATAACTGCCGATCACGAAGGGCTTGCGAATGGATTCGCGGACAAATTCGAAGGAGCCCATGGCGCCGAAGGCGGCCAGCGCCACCAGAAGGCTGAACGCCAGGTGCATGCGCCCGGGGCGGACCAGCGTGAGCAGGGCCAAGGTAAAGGTGACAGCGAGGAGGATGGCGGCGAAAAGTGCGTAGTGGGTGGCCGTAGGCATGGGGCCGTGGGTAGCGGCCCAGACGTCGGCTGGAATCCTGCGGATGTACCACCAGCCGAACGCGGGCAGAACGGCCAGGGAGGGGACAATCCACCATGTGCTCCAGCGCACGATACGGGCCTTGAGGATGGGGTCTTTCTGGACGCTGGCCGTGATCAGCGCGTAGATGCCGGCCAGCGCGAGGGCGATGGCGGTGCGAAAGGCCAGGGAAGGGAAGTAGGTGGGATTGAAGAAGCCGCGCCAAAACTCGTGATTGCGGGTCCAGGTTCCGGAGGTGAGCATGAAGGTGATAATGCCGTTGATGATGACCAGGCTGGCGTAAGCAGCGATGAAATAAATCCAGCCGAACCACGCATGCAGGGCTGGCTCCAGCTTGTCCCATCCGTAGAGGTAGAGGAGAGCGGCGGTGATCTCGATGAAGAAAAAGACCCATTCGATGGCCCATCCCCACACGAAAATATGGATCAGGTTGGCGGTGGCCATAGGACTGATCAAGCCGATGGTGAACCAGATGCCGACGCCACTGATGGCGCCGAAGACAACCGTCACCAGGACGAAGAATTTGGTGTGGGTCTTGAGCCAACCGAGCAGGGCGGGGTCGTGGTTGCGGCGGGCTTTGCGCTCGGTGAGCACCAGAAACAGTCCGCCGCCGACGGCAAAGTGGGAGACAAAGACGTGCGTAATGGCGACGAGAGCAATGAGGAGCCCGGCGCCAAAGCTAACGTCCCAAACTGGATAATTCATGCGGCCCCTCCTTTTGCGGACCTCGAAACTGCCCGGACCGGACGGGCGCACGCGCCGGCCTCGCTCCTGGGGCCGTTACACCCATTGCTTCTCTTTTTGGTTCCTGTACGCCGTGACTGGGATCACAAGGATTGGACCGGCGACCCAATTGCCGGAGATGGCAGAACCGGGTGGGGAGGGACGGAAGATTTCGCCGCTGCGGTGTCCTTGCGAGGACACCTTTCCACCGTTTGCAGCCGCAAGCGCCGCCAAAACGTTCTAATGGACTATGGGCTTTCCATCCGCCGCCGATCCCGTGGAACTGGTCTCCGAGAGCGAAAGCGAGGCTCTACGGGCGGGAGTGGCGCGAGGCGCCCCCGATCCTGTGGCCGGCGCTTTCGGGCCGAAATCGGTGACCTGGCGAATCAATCGCGAGTCGGCGCTCTTTCTGGGCGCGGCGAGGGCTGCGCTGCTGCAACTTGCCCATCCCTGGGTTGCGGCGGCCATCGCTCAGCACTCGACGGTGATGAACCGGCCCATCGCGCGGTTTCACAACACGTTTCGCGTGGTGTTCACGATGGTTTTCGGGTCGCTCGACCAGGCGCTGGGCGCGGCTCGTCATCTTTATTCATTGCACACCCGCATCCGCGGCGAGATGCCGGAGGGGGTGGCCGGATGGGCGCGAGGAACACGATACCAGGCCAACGAGGTTAGCGCTTTGCGCTGGGTCTACGCCACGCTGATCGAAACCGCGGTGCTGGCCTACGAGTGGGTGCTGGGGCCGCTGACGGGCGGGGAGCGCGAGCAGTATTACGCCGAAACCAAGGTGCTGGCCGGCCTATTTGGCATTCCCGCGGCTGCGCTGCCGGAGGATTGGGAGGAATTTCTGGCGTACAACCGCGCCATGCACGACTCCGATGCGCTCGGGGTGAGCCCCGGCGCACGAGAGATGGCGCAGAGGCTGATGGCGGGCGCCGGTTCTTGGATTCATCCGCCGTACTGGTATCGCGCGTTGACGGCGGCGTGGATGCCGCCACGGTTTCGCGAGGAATTCGGGCTGGAGGTGGACTCACGCGCCGTGGAGCGGGCGCATCGCCTCTTTCCGGGAATTTATCGCAAAATGCCCGCGCGTCTTCGCTTCACGGGGCCATGGCGCGAGGCGCAGGATCGGCTGGCGGGCCGGAGGGTGGGCTACCTGACCCAACTCAGTAATCGCTTCTGGATGGGCCAGAAGCGGATGCCATTTGCGAAGTGAGACGAGAGAACAGAGGTCAGGGATCAGGGACCAAGGAAGGCTGATGGGCCGGTGTCTCATAGGGGCGCCTGCCGTGACGGTGTTAGTCCACTCTCGCCCAATCCTCGGGAGACATGTCGTTCAGGTCACGAATCGTTCGACACTTTCGTGGGTCGGCAAAGTCGATCATGATGATGTTCGGTATGAGCCGCTTGCGCGTAATTCCGGCGAGAGGCGATCCCTGGGGCAGGCTCAAGGGGTTGCGGTATTGGACGATCTCACTGGCTCCGCTCTTCCAGAGGTTTTTCATCTTTTGAACGTTCGGCGGCTCCCACATCTCCTCGTTCCGGTTCTCGATGCTTTCGAGGACTCCTGTGGTCGTCCAGTACATCATCGGCATCACGTGCGGGTTCTGGAGGGAAACCGCCCCCTGCAAGAGCTTCCGCTGTTTTTTCACGTTCTGTGACTGCTTGAAGAAAGGCTTGGTGATGGACGTGCCTCCCTTGCCGTAGTATTGCAGCCCGTCAAAGTCGTCGCGGTACGACGACCCGTGCTCGTAAAGATTCTTGAAGCCAAGGATCCCGTCCTGCGGTCCATAGAACCGTGCGACCTCGTTCACCCCCTTCGAGCCGAACACCACGATGACGTGGCCCGCGAGATCCCTGAGCCTGGTGGTGTTCAGGTTACCTCCTCGCTGGTAAATGCAGCCGCGGAGCACATAAGTGCAGGCTTCGGCAATGTGGGTCCAGTTCTGGCACTTATCAAATTTGAGGATCAGGAACTCAGTACGGCCGTCCTGGCTGCCGACGAAGTCCGCTGCCTGCTGAAGCATCCTCTCCAGTCCGAGGCCCCAGTCTCCGACGCTCACTCCTCCGATCGTCAACTTGGTGCGCACCACCTGCGTAGTCCCCATCCGCCCCGCGTCCCTGGTCTTGACCTCGTTCTGCGGCTTGCCAGAGTGGAAGGCCCTCAGTTCCACGCGTTTCGTCTGCCCTTGTGGGGTGGGCACGGAGGCAGCCGCAATCCGAAGGTCGAAGATCCGCACCCCCGCCCGGGCTTGTCCCAGGATATCCAGCTCCTGGGTTTTCACGTTGCCGCCCCCGCCGGTGATGCCGGCGTCATGGCTTCCCGCGAAGACAATCTCATTCAGCCTCTTGTCCCCACCCAGCTCGTAGTAGTTGACCATTCGACAATTCTCTCCTGCGCGTCGCGAACGGACGCATAAGCGTTCATTTGCACTCGGGGTCCCGGCGGGGTCGAGTATACATCATCAAGCGAAGCAGATTTGCGCATTTCAGCGAAGGAATCCGCACTCAAGATGTTTCTTCGCGTATTTGGGAGTGTTGTCCAAGAGAAGCTTGCCTTGCTGCGCGAGGCCGGCGGCACACTCTCCGCACCCGCAAGATGCGCGCCTCCCTTCGTCGTTGACGCTTCGGCGGCCCGTGCCCCGGGCAACGCACGAGAAGCAGCCAGGAAAGCGCAGCTGCAGCGGCCAGATATATACCTTAACGACAAGCTCGGCGCGTGAAATCTGATGCATTTGGCTCGGCTGGCGCGCAGAATGAAGGTATGGACCCACGCGACGCCATGGACCCGCGTGAGCTGGACACGCTGAGCCGTGTTTTCAGCGAACAACTGCTGGCCTGCCTGGATGCGTGCGCGCGTGGACGCCGGGGGCTTTTTTCCGCACCCATCGGCGAAGACGAGGGGGAGACCGGCTGGCCGGAGGCGGAACAATTGCGCGAGCTTGCCCTTGCTTTACAAAGTGTTTTTGCGCAGGAGGGCGAGCGGAATGCGCTCTGTGACGAGTTCCTGGACCTGTGCACCATTCACGGCGAAAGCCACCCCGGCGAGCGCAAGCTGGCGCGGACCTTCCTGGAGCGCATTGAACGAGGCGAAGTGGGCGCTCCAACCGAAGAGAAGAAGCTCTGGTAGCGATCGCTTGCGAAAAACTTCTCCACGCTTCTTCCCGAAGCGGATTCTGCCGCGGGACAGTTGTCAATCGGCCGCCGTGGCCCTCACGCCCTCTTGCGCGCTGATGGCGGCGACATCGATGGAGAGGCAGGCGGCGAGCTCGCCAAAATCTCTGTCCCAGCGGGGACGGTCTTCGGGAGCGAGGGCGGTGAGCTCGGCGAGCGGGATGTGCAGAATCTCGTACCAGATATTCTGCGCCTGCCAGAGATTGGTTTCGAGGGGCAACTCGATGAGGATACGGGCCAGGGCGAGGGTTCGATCGAGTATCTCCAGGGAGCCTGCGGACATCAGCAGCTCCAGCATGGCGCGTTTCATGCGCTGGTCGGCGATATAGCCAAGCGTGGCCGTGTCCAAGGAGACCTGGTCGGCTTTGGCCAGGGACAATAACGAGTGTAATTTCGCCGCATCGATGGGATCGGACTCGAGCACGCGGCGCAGCCCAGCATTGATGGCGAAACCCGCGGCCAAGGTGAGGGCGGGCGGTTTGGGCAGCCCGGTTTGGGAAAGATAATGCAGCAGGCTAGCGTGCTCCTGGTAGATCGTGGTGAGGGAGCTTTCGATGTCCCAAAGCGTGGAGTTGAGGATGAGTTGGATGATGCGACGCTGCTCGTCGGTGAACAGGGAGGTGAGCGAATAGTCGCTGCCGCCATAGTAGTGGTCGAGTTGCCGGATCACCTCGGGAAAATCGGCGCGCTGCACCTCTTCGCCGGCCAGTCGCGCGAAGGCTTCGAATTCGATGGCACCGGCGTCCGCATAGGCTCTGACAGCAGCCGTAATATTCTGGTCGCCGAAATGCAGAACCGCAAACGAAAAGGTCCCCTGCTGGCCGGTGATGGTGCTGGCAATGTGCGCCCGCCCCAAGGCCAGGCGTCCGCCGCCCGACGAGTAGATGTCGTAGGAAATGCGGCGCACATGAAAGCAATAGAGTTCAGTCTCTTCGGGGAACGAAGAGAACATGGAACTGATGGCGTAGTGGGCGGCAACTTGTTCGAGACGCAACTCCTTCGCGGCCACCCAACGGGCGTAAATCTGTGCTCCGTCACCAGCCGCGGGGACGTTTGACCGCGCCTGGGCCATGTGGGCAAGAAACGGGGGTTCGAGCGCCGCAGCCTGTTCCCCGAAAAGCGCCTTCGCCAACTGCAGCACCCGGGCCGCGTAGGCGATGACCTGGACCGTCTCGATGCCCGAGATGTCGTCGAAAAACCAGCCGCAACTGGTGTACATGAGCTGCGCGTGACGCTGCAACTCCATGAGTTCCAGGGCCCGCAAGCGCTCTGCTTCGCTTAGAGGATGGTTGGCGTGGGCGTTGAAGAAACGCGCCACGGATTCAGCCCCACGGTCGAGAATGACCTGGATATAGGCATCGCGCGCGGCCCAGACATCGTTGAACAGCTCGCTGCCTGCCTGTTCCGTAAGGGGAATCAAGGACTCGCGCAATTCGTCGAGCCCCTCGCGGAGGGGCGTGCGCCAAGCCTGATTCCATCCCGGCTTGCCGCCATTGCAGCCGCAATTGGAGCGCCAGCGCTCGACGCCGTGCACGCAGCTCCACGAAGTGTTCTCCACAATTTCGCACTCGTATTCCGGAGGAAACTGCTCCAGGAAGCTTCCAAAATTGGCCAGCCGCACCGTCTTGTCCTGCTCCAGGAGGCGCAGCGCCCAGGCCAGCGCCATTTCGCCGTACTTGTGGTGGTGACCGTAGGTTTCCCCGTCGGTGGCCACGCTCGACAGCTGCGGCCTGGTTTCCTCCTTGAACTCGGATTTGAGACGGCCGGAAAGATTCTCGCCCGAGTTGAGCAAGCCTTCAAAGGCGATGGCGCGCGAATTGGGCCCGTTGTAAAAAAAGATCGTGATCGATGCTCCGGAAGGAAACCGCATCAGGTAAGGCCGCGTGGTGTCCACTGAAAGATCAGGCGTGTCAATCCATTCCGCGTCCTCCTCGTGGAGCGGGCGGATCCGCTTGGCCTGGTGCGGCGCCAGCACCGTAAAGGCGACGCCTTCCTGGGCCAGAAGCTCCAGGGTTAGGTTATCCGCCGCGGTCTCGGCCAGCCACATGCCTTCGGGCGCCACGCTGAAATGTTGCCTGTAATCAGCGATGCCCCAGCGGATCTGGGTGATGCGGTCACGCCGGTTGGCCAGCGGCATGATCATGTGGTTGTAAACCTGCGCCATCGCTGAGCTGTGT
>JASHUH010000647.1 GCA_030040115.1 Acidobacteriaceae bacterium
GTTGACAAGCGTCGCCACGCGTCATACGATGAGTGATCGCGCGGCGGACCTGCCACCCGGGAATGAATTTCCTCCGCTCGGCCTCATTTCCGGCCCATCCTACTGAAATTTCTCACCCGAGGAGACCTCCAAATGACAACGCGTCGCGAATTCCTATCTGCTTCCACCGGCGCTGCGGTGGGCCTTTTCGCCATCTCACGCGGCCATGCAACAACCATGTCCAAGACTTGTCTGGCCGATTGCGACATCACGGAATTTGAGTCGCGCATCGCCCAAGGCGACTTCCGCGGCATGACCAAGGACATGCTGCCCACCCCCTGCATCGTGGTCGACCTGGATATGTTCAAGGCCAACGTGCAGCACGTGGCCGACACCGCCAAAGTCAACGGCATCCACGTGCGGCCCCACGTCAAAATCCACAAAAGCGTCGATGTCGCCAAATACCAGATGGCCGCCGGCGCCGTCGGACTCACCTGCGCCACCATCGCCGAGGCGGAACTTTTCTCCGCCGCGGGCATCCAGGGCGTTCTTTGGACCAAGCAGCCTGTCGGCTACAACAACACCCAGCGGGCCATTGCGCTCTCCAAAAAGGATCCTACGTTTATGTTTGTGGCCGATGATCCGCAGGTGGTGGACTGGGTGGAAGAGGCGGCGGAGGCTCACAAAGCCAAAGTCCGCATCGCGGTGTCGGTGTATGCCGGCATGGCCCGGCAGGGCATTGACTGCGGCCAGCCCGCCATCGATCTGGCGAAAAAAATCGATTCCTCCAAGCACATGCAATTTGAAGGCTTCATGGCCTACTCTGGAGCTGCCGCCCACACCAAGGGCTTTGAAAACCGGAAAGCCAAGTCCATGGATGTTCTCGCCGGGGCGCGCGAGAGCAAGGACCAGGCGCTGAAAGCCGGCTTGCCCGTGAATATCATGTCCGGCGGCTCGACCGGCACCTACAACATCGATCATGAAACCGGATTGTCCGAATTGGAATGCGGATCCTATGTGTTCATGGACACCGAGTACTTCATTGTCGGCGGCCAGGACGGCGACATGAAACGATATAACGACTTCAAACCGGCGCTGACCATCCTGACCACCGTAGATAGCGAGCACCATCCCAACATCATCACCACCGATTACGGCGCCAAAGCCCTGGCCAAGGCCACCGACCAGGTCAAGGACATGCCCTGGCTGACCGTTGGCGTCCAGGGCGCCGAATACGGTGCGTTGAAGTGGAACGACGGCGATAAGTTCCCCAAGCTCGGCGACCGGCTGGAGATTTACTGCACCAACCTCGACCAGAGCACCAACGCTTTCGACCGTTACTATGTGGCCCAGAACGACAAGATCGTGGACGTATGGCCCATCATGGGCCGCGCCGGAGCGGCCCAGCGTTAAAAAGGCCGGCCACGCTCGCTCACTTACCAGCGTGTCGACCAATGTAACCATGATGGGGCACGGGGGTGGGGAAGGGTAAGGATGCGGCTGCCTCGCCATTGTCCGTTGATGGCTTACTGAATGGCGAGTGACCTGATTCGTCAGTGGGCGCAGCCGCAATTCGCAGATAAATGTGCCGCGGCGCAGATATTCCAACGCACAGCTACAACGGAACGCGCGCCGGCGATCCCGTAGCAGATGCGTCATGGAGGCGGTCGCCATCCTGCCGTTGAGCCGGCGATGATCAGGCTGCGGGCGTAATCAGCAGCTCGTCGATGGTCGGAGGCGGTGTGACTTCCGGCAGGTTTCCGTGCACGCGGGTGCCATTT
Source organism: Acidobacteriaceae bacterium (assembly GCA_030040115.1). Lineage (GTDB taxonomy): Bacteria > Acidobacteriota > Terriglobia > Terriglobales > Acidobacteriaceae > Telmatobacter. The sequence continues at coordinate 1,761 of JASHUH010000647.1, forward strand.
GCCACTTCGGCGAAGACTCTGTTGACAGTGTCTTCCGTTCGTGTCGAGCTTATGTGCAGCTTCTTCGTCGCCTGCATCGCTGTTGTAGCTAGAAGAAAGCGGTTCTCGATTTTCAGTCCGGCTTCGTACACCAGTTGCGATCGCATGATTTGCCTCATTTCCCGGTATAGAGCGTTTTAGAGCAGAAGCCAGGCTCGCTCGCCTTCCCATAGCGGCGACATAGTCTCGATTTCACAGCGTTCCAGGCAGGATGGTGCAGAGGATGTCGCGGAGGGCCGAAGATCGTAAAAGATTGGATTGTCGATCGCCTCTTTGCCAAGCATACGCCGATAAAGCCGCTTCTCCTAATCTTGACCCTGTCCAGAACCCGCTGCGTAACGGTTTCCGTCCCGCTGAATACCCCTCTGCGCAAAAGTGCTATGCTTATGACTGGTCGTCGAATCTGGCTTGGCCTTCTTGCCTGTTCTGCCTTCCTGCTCCACTCGCAAACAATTCCACTCTGAATTCCGCGACACAGCCAACATCAAAGGATCGAATGTATGACCAGGGATTTGCAACTAACCTGCAGCGACTGCGGGCAGGAATTCACATTTTCAAGCGATGATCAGGCATTTTTCCAGGAACGTGGCTATTCGGCTCCGAAACGCTGCAAGACCTGCCGCCAGGCAAAGAAGAACGAACAGGGCGGAGAGGGCGGATTTTACCGGAGGAGTGAATCACAATCCACGACAGTCACATGTTCCGGATGCGGGAAGCAAGCCACTGTGCCGTTTGCGCCGCGAGGCGACCGGCCCGTTTATTGCCAGGACTGCTACCGCGCCAGGAAAGGCAGCGGCAGCGGCCGGGGAGAGCGCCGATATAGCCGTTATTAGATCGGGATTTAGGGAAGAATGGCAGGCGGACCCGGCGCAACCGAAACAGCCGCCTCCAATGCCCGATTCGGTGCATTGGCTGCAAAGTGCGCTCGGCCCATCGAGCAATAAATATTCGCGATGGCGATATTGCAGCGCTGGGGGATGTACACTGAAGGAGATCGAAGAATCCGATCTGGACTTTTTGCTTGTTCCGCTACCTGCCTTACTCGCAATCTACTCCAAATTGAGTTCGGCGGTACATCCATCTAAAAGGAACAAGTTCAATGGAACAAGGTAGAGTGAAGTGGTTTAACGGCGCGAAGGGATTCGGCTTTTTGAGCCGCCCCAACGGCGAGGATGTCTTCGTGCATTTCTCGGCAATTCAGAGTAATGGCTTCAAGAGCTTGCAGGAAGGTCAGCCGGTGACCTTCGAGGTTGTAAAAGGTCCCAAAGGCTTTCAGGCCGAGAACGTGCGGGTCGCCTGAGATTCACGCATCTAATTAGAACAGGGCGGCCAAGGCCGCCCTGTTCGGCTTATCGAAGGAGACTTCCATGGCGAAAATTGCTCCTCGACGGGATAGGTACTTCCTGCGAGACCTTCATCAGGAGATTGATCTGTACGATCGCAAGCTTGCCTATCTCGACAAGTTCGTGGAGTTTGCCTCGCTTGCGGACCGCGAAGAGGCGGAAAAGGAACTGCTGGCGAAGAGAGCGCCTCTTGAGAAAGCTGCCTTGGAACTCGCCGCATCGGGCGTCGAATACGATGAAAAAGACCTTCCCCGATCCTTCAGCACCATGAATATCGAGCGTAACAGCGCCCGAAAGAATCTCACCTGAGTCAAGCGATCGTAACCTGTCTGCCGCTGCCCAAATGCTCGCCGATGGCCGGTTTCCTGGATGGGAACCGCTGTGACGAACGGTACCCGCGTCCATGACGTCCAGACAACAATTCTCTCCGTTATGCGATCTGCACCACACGTTCATGCGCCGCGTGATGCGGGAGGAAGATTCGGAAGAAGTCCGATCCTACCATGCATGTGAGCGGCGCGATTGCACTCGAATTTTCCGCGAGTTCGATGGTTATACGGATCTCATCCAAGCCGGCTTCGACGATTCGCGCGCTTCCGCGCAGCCATGCCCCCGGTGTGGAGCCGTCCTTTATCTTGCCGCCGTGGATCGATCGCAGAAAATCGAGACATGGGAATGTCCGCAGTTTGACTGCGATTTCTCGGAAGACTATCCATCCCCTTCGGCGCGATAGCGGGAATTGATTGTTGCATTGCACCGGTTTTGTTGCTGCCCTGGCGAACGCAAGTCGGTCGAACCCATGGCCGCGCGTCTTGCCCCGGAGAATGTGCGGCGCATGCGCCAGTCGTTGCATCACATGGTGGCCGATGCCCCCTGGAGCGATGAGGTAATGTTGGAGCGGGTGCGCCACCAGGTGCTGCCGGCGATGACTAAGGCCGGCCGGTTATGGCCTGGGTCCCGCTGGGCTGCGCTTCAGCGCGCTCGCGGCGCTGGAAGCTTCGGCCTCATCTGCGAAACCGTGATCTTTCTCCCCTGTGAGGCTAGAATGCGAAGCGCAGCGCGAACTGGATTTCACGCGGGGTTCCAGAACCCACCGGAGTAATCGGGGACAGGTTCAGGTTGACCGTCGTGACGATGCTGCCGAAGCCGGTAGTGTTCGAGGGGTTGAAGGCGGACTGCGGCTGACCCAGCTGCGGGTGATTGAAGATGTTGTAAAAATCCGAGCGGAGCTCCAACTGCCGGCGTTCGGACAACGGAAAGCTCTTGTCGACGGCAAGATCGGTCTGCCAGGTGCCGGGGCCGCGAACCAGGTCGCGCGGCGCGGAGCCGAATTCTCCCGCGGGCGCAGCGAACGCGGCTGGATTGATCCACTCCGCCACGGTTCTGCCCCTCGGCGGAGTGAGAGAGACGCCCTTCACCAAGTCAGGCCGCTCCGTGCCGGAAGCTCCATCCGGCGCGGTGTAGCTGCTGGGCATTAGCACATTCACCGGAAAGCCGGTACGAGCCAGGGCGGTCGTTGTCAACTCCCAACCGCCGGCGATGACGTTCGCCATCCGGCCCCGGTTCAGCAGGGGCTTACCCGCACCAAAGGGCAGCTGATACACCGCATTGCCATTGACCACTTGGCGGGCGTCCCAGGCGCCGCTGGCGCGATCGCAGGCCAGGCATAAAGGATTCTGCGGCGATATCTCGTCGCCATCGCCGCTGCCATTGGAGCCGTTGTCGATCTCGTGCGACCAGGTGTAATTGGCCGCCACCAGCAAGCCGCGTGAGAACGAACGCCGCAGGGCCACGGAGAGGCCGTTATATGAGCTCATGCCAACGGAGCCGCGCCAGGGGATAGCGGGAGCAAAGGCCGGATACTGCACAGCTCCCGTGGCCGGATCGATCAGGTTCACCACGTTGGTCTCCAGCAGATGCACGCCATGGCTGCCCAGGTAAGAGACGGTGCTCACGAAATTTGCCGGCAGCTCGCGCTGCGCCGAAAAGCTCCACTGCTCCACGTAAGTGTCCTTGCGGTTCCTCTGTTCGGCATTCGGTGAGAGAGTTCCGGCGCCGAATACCACCGGATAAGAGAGCGGCGAGCTCGAACTGCCTGTCGTCGAATAGGAGGGCACTTCGTTTTTGGCGGGCAGATTCTGATCGTCCAACTGTCCGTCCTCGTGGTACATGCCGAACCCGCTCCGGAGCACCGTCTTGCCGGCTTTCCTTGGCGTCCAGGCGAAGGCCACGCGAGGATCGATATCCCCGTAATTCTGCTGGCCGAAGCTGGCGCCCACTCCGCAGAAGCCCTGCGTACCGCAGGTGGCGAAATCGAAGGGATCGGCCTTCCCGTGCGCCTCGGTGAAGAGATCGAAGATGGTGTAGCGCAGGCCCAGGTTGAAGACAAGGTTGGGCCACCACTTGTACTCGTCCTGTGCGTAAAGGAAGTAATCGTTCTTGCGCAGGTCGTTGATGGGCAGGGCGCCAGTCAGGCTGGCCTTCGTCACCGAATTGTCGGCCAGAGTCTCCACGGTGCTGAACGTAAGCTTGCCGTGTTCCCCGTAATGTTGGTTCATTTGTATGTAGCGGAGTTCGACGCCGGCTTTAACTGTATGCCGGTTGTGAGACCAGGTCAGGTTGTCCCGCCCCGAAAACGAATTGCCCACGTAAATGCTGTCGTAGTCGTAGTTCTCCGTGACGAATCCCGGCCCGGGGCCCGTCGCAATCGCGACCTGATAGATTATCCCCGCGTCGCTCGCGTTGTACTGGTTGTCGGTGGAGCGATTGAACCCTGCCTCAACCTCGTTCACGAGGTGCGGGTTGACGACGTGCTGCAATTCCAGCACGCCATTGACGGGCGCGGAGACCCTCTGCTCGAGGTCGGTCGCAGAAGCCGAAAGCGGCTGCGTGTCGACCGAGCGGTCGAAGTTGAAGCGCATAAAGCCCGTGGTCTTTTCTGTAAAGTGCTGGTCAAGCCGTATCATCGCCGAGCTTTCATCGACTACCTGCTCGCATGCGCAGGTCAGGAGATCATAGTTCATGTAGTCGGGGTCGTTCGGGTCGGTGGCTGGCGTCCAGGGCGTCAGAAATCTTTTTGGACCGGCCCCCGGGAAGGCCTGCATGATGGCATAAACAGGCGAGGTGTTCGGAACCGTCGCTTTGAACGATTCGCTCGGTACGTCGCCGCTCACCGGATAGCCCCAGTTCTGCCGGTAGGCTTCGGAAGCGAGGAAGAAAAATGTCCGGTCATGCACGACAGGGCCGCCGAGCGATCCGCCGAACTGATTCAGACGAAGCGGCTGCTGGGCTTCGCCGTTTGAGGCCCATTGCGGCAGCGGTGCGTCGAAGACATTGTTGCGCAAGTACTCGAAGAGGCGTCCGTGAAACTCGTTGGAGCCTGAGGGCGAACTGACGTCCAGTTGAGCGCCGCCCGTCGCGCCTTCCTCGGCGGTTGCCATGAGCGTATCGACGCGGAACTCCGCGATCGCGTCCAGCGGAATGGCGAGCCTCACCCACTGGCGCTGGGTCTGATTCACGATGTTGGTGGCATCCACACCATTGTAGGTGAAATTGCTGTCGTCGAGACCGCGGCCGGCGAAGCGAATCGTCCGCTGGTTGCTGCCGCCGGTGTCAATGGCGCCGGGGACGAAAGCCGTCAGCGACGACCAGTCGCGGCCATTGAGCGGCAATTCATCTGCCTGCTCTCTTTCGATCAGGCCGGTCACCGCGCTGGTGTTGTGGTCCATCAGCGCCGAGGCGGCCGAAACCTCCACCTGCTCATGGCCTCCCGCAACCGTCAGAACGGCATCGAGAGTATGCGTCTTTCCAATCACCTGCTCGACATCGACGTAAGTCACCGTCTGGAAGCCTGGGTGATCGAAGGTGATCGTGTAGGTGCCGACCGGCAGCTCTAAAATTGCATAGCTTCCATCGGACGAGGACACGGTTTCGCGTCTCAGCCGGGTCGAGTCCTGCACCGCGATGACGCGGGTCTGTGGCAACACTCTGCCCGAAGCGTCCGTGACTGTGCCCTTGAGAGCGCTGCGATCCACCTGTGCGAGCGACAAAACCGGAGCGAAAGCGAGCGCCAGAACGGCGACGGCAATTGAGAGAGTCGACCAAAGAAATGGGATTCGGCGCATGATGGGGCTCTCAAAAAGCAGTTTGCAGGCGACTCGATTCTCTGAGTTGCATTTATGATGGGGCGAGCTTCGAAACGATAGACACCAGCGCAATGACTTCGGCGGATGGCTAATTGCCGCGTAATCTCGCTGAGATCCGTTCTGCGCGATTCAATGCCGGCAACCGCCGTTACTTTCAGCTCAAAGCAGTCCAACTGGAGACGCAAGGAACTCCCTGCCGCAACGACTTCTTACCACGAAAGGGAAAACCAACCAAGACTGCCGAGACGAAATAATCCTACCGCACCCGAAAGAAAACCTGCCCACAATCCGGTGAAATCTTTGTGAATTCATCGGCCGGCGGAGTTCGTGTGCGCTCGCCATGCGGATATTCGGTTGTGTGAAGCGGGCTTCAATATGGCCGAGGGTCCGAGCTGCGACATTCCATCATTAGCCGCGCATATCTGCGAAGGACCCAATCGACCCAGACGGCGCCACCCGGAAGCAGCCTTTCGGCATGGATTGCTCCCTATCGTACCGCTGATCGCCGCCCCTCGATCAGGTAAAATGCCATTTCGGATGAGTCGCTGTTGCAACGTGCAGCTGCGCACGTCTTGCTACGCAAGAGAAGCTCAATCCAAGTCACGGAAATTTTACCCAGCAATCATCATCCCGTCACAGGTCGTCTGCAAAGATCGGTAACCGTGTACAGGGGAGCGCCGGTCGCCTGCCTCACCCCGATTTCACGCGGCCAACTCCGGGCTCCTGCAACCGTGCACGTGCGATCCCACAACCTGCGCTTGAACTCCATCCGCATGGATAGCCATCATGCGCTACCGGCATCTGCCTGTCTGCCCCTGCACATCGGCCGGAAACGGAGTTGCACGTCTCCGTATTGTCGGCCGGCATTCTCAAATCGCCCCGACAAAAAAAACCGAAAAAGGAGAATGAAACATGACGCGAAAAGCATTTCAAAAGAAATCTCGGATCAACGGTCTTCTCGTCGGTTTGCTGGCCGCGGGGCTGAGCATTCCGGCGCTCGCTCAGTCCACAGAATTCCCGACTTACCAGGCCGGCCCGCAGACGAACGGTACTTTCGTCGTCAGCGACGGCACCATCATCAGCCCCGCCGGCACCCAAGTCAACCTTGGCATCGAAGTCCGCGCCAAGGCTATCGCGCTGAATCCAACCGGCAATGGCACCGCGGCCGTCATGGTGATGGGCACGCATGGGTCCAATGGGAAAGCCGTCGAGATCTTCAGCACGGCCGGCGCCACAATTGGCACCGTTCTTCAGACCTTCGAGCCCTCCGGCGACCCGGACGGCAGCAGCACCGGGATCGCCTATACGCCGGACGGCAAGTACTTGCTGGTCAGCCAGGACGGCAATTACGGCCCTGGCAGCGTGGTTGGCATCGCCAGCGTTAATCCGTCCACGGGCTTGCTCTCCAATTACGCACAGGTCAAGGTTCCGATGGACTACAACCCCACCACCCTTGCTCTGACCA
>JASHUH010000648.1 GCA_030040115.1 Acidobacteriaceae bacterium
AGGGCACAAGGCTTTCCGCCGAAGCATCCGGGATGCGCCGCATCCGAATCCGGCCCATCCCGTCGCCATCCTCTTCCACGGCAACGGCAATCATGACTTTGCTCTCTGTCTGGCGTCCGTGAACTCCCTCTTCTTCGCCGCCCACGAAAGCCGCGTCCACTTCGACACGCCCTTGCAGCCGATCCCGGCCAGGATGCACCATCGGTCGCGAGCCGTTTTTAGGCTTACGTCGGGATAGACGCCCAGAGACAGCCTCTTCTCTTTGCCCTCGAAACGATACTTGAGCGCCACCACTTCCCACCTGAAGGAGCCACTTCGAGGTACAGGCCCCGCCCGTCGAACAGCTTCACGGTCTTCAGGCCGGCCTTGACGTTGCGAATTGCGGTGTCACTCAATGCCATCTGCGCTGCTCCCACTCCGGGGGCAACAATCTGGGGGCAGGTGCGCCCGAAGATAGTCCAGTTGCCCCACAAGTTGCCCCCGGTTAGATATGGATCTCGGTGGACTGTATGGACACAGCGTACGGCAAATCTATCAAAATGTTGGGATTTTTCGCTATGGCTGGACGTGAGTGGACGCGGTGGATTTGATTTTGGTGGCGGAGGACGGGATCGAACCGTCGACCTTGGGGTTATGAATCCCACGCTCTAACCATCTGAGCTACTCCGCCGGGAAGCGCCGGAACGCGGGCAGACCGCGCCCCCTCAGAAAAAGGGAAAGGGAGAAAACGCCCCACAAAGGCGCCGCCCCTTCCCGATGATACGGAGGGGCCAGATCGAAGGTCAAACTTGCAGTCGCCCCGGCGCGCCTAGGTCGTGAGGATGAACTGGCCGATCCCGCTCCTGTAAACTCGGCTGCATGAGTACGGTGCGCGTGGCCGGAGTGATTCCGGCGCGATTGAACTCCAAGCGGCTGAGCCGCAAGGTCTTGCGGCCGCTGGCCGGCCGGTTGATGGTGGAATGGGTGTGGCGCGCAGCTGCCGCTAGCGGCCTGATGGATCCTCTAGTGGTCGCCACCGACGCCGAGGAAGTGGCCGACGCCTGCCGGCAGCGGGCAATTTCGGTTGTCCTCACCTCGCCCGCCTGCGCCAGCGGATCGGACCGGGTTCGCGAGGCGGCCCGCCAAATCGATGCAGACATCTACGTCAACATCCAGGGCGACGAGCCCACGCTGACGCCCGATTTTTTCCCGCCGCTGCTCCAGCTCTTCGCACGCCCCCAGGTCGAGGTTGCCACGCTGGCTGTCCCCTGCCCAGCCGCCGAGTTCACCAATCCCAATGCTGTTAAGGTTGTCACCGCGCATGATGGCCGCGCTCTCTATTTCTCCCGCTCCACCATCCCCTGCGATCGCGACCGTTCAGGTTTCATCGGCTACCGCAAACACCTCGGCATCTATGCCTATCGCAAGGCTGCGTTGGAGTGTTTCGCCGCGCTGCCTCCTTCGCCGCTCGAAATCCTGGAAAAGCTTGAGCAGTTGCGGCTTCTCGAAAACGGCATTGACATTTACGTTGCCGAAGCTCCGCGCGACACCATCGGCGTGGACACCGAAGAAGACCTCGCCCGTGCCGAAGCAGTCCTCAATGGCTTCGCCCCGCAGACCCGCGCATAGCCGCCGCAAAATCGGAATTGCGCGCAAGATCCGGGTAGCGCGGCGCTGCGACATGCCCGATGATGGGTTCCATGAGCAGCTCTCCACAGCACGCGCCAGCCACCGGCCGAACTGCAAACGCCAACCTCGCGCATACGCCTTCCTTCAATCTCGAACCCGTCGATCCCGAATTCGCCTGGCAAAAAATTCTCGCCCACGACAGCAGCGCGCGGTTTTTCTACGCCGTCACCACCACCGGCGTCTTTTGCCGGCCGGGCTGCGCCAGCCGCCGGCCTCTGCGCGCCAACGTTCGCTTCTTCTCGACTGTCGAACAAGCACTCTCCGCCGGTTTTCGCCCCTGCCGGCGTTGCCACCTCGCCACGCCTGCGGCGGACAGCCCTTTGGAGAAGATCCGCACCTATATCGAGAACCACCTCGACCGCCCGGTTCGCTTGGCCGAACTTGCACGCCTGATCCAGCTCAGCCCGTTCACCGTACAGCGGCTCTTCAAGCGCGCCATGGGCGTAAGCCCGTTGCAATACCAACGCTCGCTGCGCGTCCGCTCGCTGCGCAATGCACTCAAGCAAGGAGAACCCGTGACCCACGCCATCTACAATGCCGGTTTTGGCTCTTCAAGCCGGGCCTACGACGGCACCCCGCTCGGCATGGCTCCCGCCCGGTTTGCCCAAGGAGGACGAGGCGAGAACATCGCTTACGCTGCCGCCCGTTCTCCCTTCGGCTGGATCATCCTCGGCGCCACCGAACGAGGACTTTGCTGGCTTTCGCTCGCCGGCACGCGCTCCCAAGCCGAAGCCACGCTTCGGGAGGAGTTTCCCAAGGCCGCGCTTCGCCGCGATCCGTCGCTCTCCCGCTGGGCGGAACTCGCCGTGGCCGCCGTGGCCGGCAAAGCCTCTGAAAAGCCCGCCGCGCTCCAGGAGCCGGCGCTCGACTTACGCGGTACTGCCTTCCAACTCCGCGTTTGGCAGGCCCTCCGCCAGATCCCCCGCGGCCAAACCTGCAGTTACAGCGAGTTGGCGCGCCAGCTGGGTCACCCCAAAGCCACCCGCGCCGTCGCCCGCGCCTGCGCCCTCAACCGCATCGCTCTCCTCGTCCCGTGCCATCGCGTCGTGGGCGTATCCGGCGCCCTCACCGGCTACCGCTGGGGCATTGAGCGCAAAAACCAAATCCTCGCCGCGGAGGGTCAGCCGGGCTGACCACCCCCGCCGGCCCCGTTCCGGTGCTTCCACGGCATCCGCCGAACACTGTTTTTCCTCGCGTATGCTCTTGATTTCTCATCGTTGTAACCTTCTATTCACATTTGCCCGTTAGCCTTACTTCTTGTGAGCGCTAACGTGCCAGAAATCCGCGCCCCTCAAATCCCCTCGCAGAAGCTCAAGACTCCCGCCGCGCAGAAACCGGCGGTCCCCGCCGTGCCGTCTGCGGTTGAGCCTTCCCTGGTCCGTCGTTTTCTCCTTGCGCGTGGAAATTCGGCCTTCGCCGATCGCGGTTTTCACTGGCTCATGGTTCTGTGCGCGCTCAGTATCTTCGGCATCGTGGCGCTGATCCTCTGGCAACTGGTGTTGCGCTCCCAGTTAAGCTGGCACGCCTTCGGTTTTCGGTTTTTCTATCAATCATTTACCAACCCTGAAACCGGCAAGCCCATGTACTGGGATCCGGTCAACTCTCTGTTCAGCGCCGTGCCCTTTATTTACGGTACGCTGCTTTCCTCGTTTCTCGCCCTGCTTCTGGCCGTTCCTTTGGCCGTCGGCGTCGCTGTCTTTCTCACCGAGATGTGTCCGCGCGCGTTGCGTGGTCCGCTTGCCTTTCTCACCGAACTGCTGGCCGCCATCCCCAGCGTCATTTACGGTCTTTGGGGGGTCTTTGTCCTGGTGCCGTTACTGCGGGAGCATGTGAACCCTGGGCTGATTCAGTGGTTTGGCTGGACGGGCCTCTTCAATAACGACAATCCCACCGGGCTCGGCTTCCTCGCTGCCGGCGTGATTCTCGCCATCATGATTCTGCCCATCGTTTCTTCGCTCACCCGCGAGGTCATGACCGCCGTGCCCCATTCTCAACGCGAAGCCGTCCTGGCCTTAGGCGCAACGCGTTGGGAAATGATCCGCATGGGCGTGCTGCGCAACGCCCGCATCGGCATTGTGGGCGCCATCATTCTCGGCTTGGGGCGCGCTTTGGGTGAAACCATGGCCGTCACCATGGTCATCGGCAACACGCCCGAGATTCACCGCTCGCTGCTCTCCAACGGCAGCTCCATGGCCGCCGTCATCGCCAACGAATTTACTGAAGCGGTCGGCGACATGCACCTCAGCGCGCTCATCGAGATCGGCCTGGCGCTGTTTATCGTCACCATTATCGTCAACGCCTTCGCCCAGTTGCTGGTTTGGGCCGTCACCCGCGGCGCCCCCGCGCAAACCCACTAAGGAGACCGGATGAGCACCAACAATTTTCCGCTCCGTTCCCGGTTGCGCGCTCTCACCGACCTCGCGGTCACCGGCCTCACCATTCTGGCCACCGTGGTGGTGGTCACGCCTTTGGTGGCCATCTTCGCCTATCTCGTGTACAAGGGCGCCAGTTCGCTCAACCTGGCTTTCTTCACCCAGATTCCCAAGCCCGTCGGCGTCGCCGGCGGCGGCATGGCCAACGCCATCGCCGGCTCCGCCATTCTCCTCGCCGTCGCCAGCGCCATCGGCGTGCCCATCGGCATCGGCGGCGGCATCTTTCTCGCCGAGTTCGGCCGCGGAACCAAGCTGGCCAACGCGGTTCGTTTCACTGCCGACGTCCTTAATGGCGTGCCTTCCATTGTCATGGGTCTCGCCATTTACGCGCTCATCGTCGTCCCGCAAAAGCATTTCTCCGCTCTCTCCGGCGGCGTCGCGCTCGGCATCATGATGATTCCCACCGTCTGCCGCACCACCGAAGAAATGCTCCTGATGGTGCCTCACGCCGTTCGCGAGGCCGCGCTTGGCCTCGGTGTTCCCAACTGGCGCTCGGTGCTTTCCATTACTGTCAAGACCGCTTCGCCGGGCATCATCACCGGTTGCATGCTCGCCTTCGCCCGCGTCGCCGGCGAAACCGCGCCGCTGCTCTTCACCGCCCTCGGCAACGACTTTTGGAGCTCCAGCCTCAACCAGCCCATCGCCGCCCTTCCCCTCCAGATTTACGTCTACGCAATCTCGCCCTACGATGACTGGCACCGTCTGGCCTGGGCGGGAGCATTGGTCCTCATTGTCTTGATCGTGCTTGCCGTTTCACTGGTCCGCTACGTCACCAGCCGCGGCGTCTTGAAGGGAGCAAGTTAAGTGGGCGTTGGCATTGAAGTCACCAACCTGAATGCTTGGTACGGCGCGAATCACACCTTGCAGGACATCAACCTCAATATTCCCGCCAGCCACGCCACCGCGCTGATCGGCCCCTCCGGCTGCGGCAAAAGCACTTTTGTGCGCTGTCTCAACCGCATGCACGAAACCAATCCCATCGCCCGCGTCACCGGCTCGGTGCGCATCGGCGATCTCGACATTTACGCCGAGGCTAAACCGGTTGAGATTCGCCGCCGCGTGGGCATGGTCTTCCAGCGCCCCAATCCCTTTCCCACCATGTCCATCTACGACAACGTCGCCGCCGGCCTTAAGCTCAACGGCTACAAGAACCGCCGCTCCCTGGATGAAATCGTCGAAAATTCACTACGCAACTCCGCGCTTTGGGACGAAGTCAAGGACGATCTGAAGAAAAAATCCGGCGCCAGCCTCTCCGGCGGCCAGCAGCAGCGGTTGTGCATCGCCCGCGCCCTCGCCGTCGATCCCGAAGTGCTGCTCATGGACGAGCCCGCCTCGGCCCTCGATCCCGTCTCCACTTCCAAAATCGAGGACCTCATTTTTCAGCTAAAGGCCCAATACACCATCGTCATTGTGACGCATAATATGCAGCAGGCAGCCCGCGTGGCGGAAAAAACCGGCTTCTTCTTAAACGGACGGATGGTCGAGTTCGACTCCACGCACAAAATCTTCACCAATCCTTCCGATAAGCGGACAGAAGATTACATCACGGGCAGGTTCGGATGACACGCATACGCTTTCAGCAAAGCCTTGAGGATTTGAAGGAAAACCTGCTCGTCATGGCGGGACTCGCCGAGCAGGCCATTCAGCGCGCCATCGAAGCTTATCGGGTCCGCGACCTCTCCATTTGCGACCTGGGCAGCCGCAGCGAAATCGCCATCAATCGCATGGAGCGTGACATCGATCAGGCTGCGCTCGATCTGCTCGCCATGGAGCAGCCCATGGCCATCGATCTCCGTTTCATTTTAAGCGTCATTAAGATCAATGCCGATCTGGAGCGCGTGGGCGACGCGGCCAAAAGCATCAGCGACCGCGTGCGTAACATGGAGCAGATGCCGGTCGCCGAATTGCCCGTCGATATTCCCCGCATGGCCGGACTGTCCGAAGACATGGTGCGCAAAAGCCTGCAGGCGTTCATCGAGGCCGATGCTGAAGTCGCCCGCCACGTTCTCACCATGGACGACGCCGTCGACGCGATGAACCGCGCCGCCTACAAGGCCCTCACCAAAGTGATGGAGGAGCAGAGCCATCTCGCTCCACAAGCCCTCAACGCGCTCATGATCTGCCGCAGCCTGGAGCGCGTCGCCGACCACGCCACCAACATCGCCGAAGATGTCATCTTCTGGGTGCAAGGCGCCGATGTGCGCCACCACAAGAGCGTTGCCGCCGCCCAGCCGCAGCAG
>JASHUH010000649.1 GCA_030040115.1 Acidobacteriaceae bacterium
CTGACCATGAAGCCGATCTACGAGCGCGACCTGGATCAGCGGACCGTGGACGAGGCGATCGCGACTATTAACGACCGCGTGGACGCGCTGGGCGTGACCGAGCCGCAGATTGCGCCCTATGGTTTGGGCGCCAACCAGATTCTGGTGGAACTGCCCGGCATCAGCGACCTGGACCGGGTGAAAACCATCATCCAGTCGACGGCGCGGCTGGAGATTCACGCGGTGGTCAGCGGTCCATTTCCCAGCCAGCAGGCCGCGCTCACCAGCGTCGGCAATGCGCTTCCGCCAGATGAGGAGATTCTCCCCGCCACGGGTGAGTTGGCCGGCACGGGCGGAGGCGACGCCTACTACATTCTGCAGCGTGTTGCCATTGTGGCCGGCAGCGACTTTCGTTCCGCCGAGCCGGGCGTCAACCAGAACACCGGGCAGCGCACGGTCAATTTCACCCTCACCGACGAAGCCGGAGACAAGTTCTGGGATTACACCAGCGCCAACGTGGGCAAGAGCATGGCCGTGGTGATGGGCGGCACGGTGCGCGAAGTGGCCACCATCCAAAGCGGCATTCGCGACAGCGGTGAAATCACCGGCAGCTTCAGCCCCGATGAAGTCATGATGCTCTCGAAGCTTTTGCGCACCGGCGCGCTGCCCGCATCGCTCAACGAAATTGAGGCCACCACCGTGGGGGCCACGCTGGGCGCGGACTCGATCCGCGAGGGCGTGACCGCGGCTATTGTCGGCGTGCTCCTGGTGTGGGGATTTATGCTCGTTTATTACAAGAGCTCGGGCATCAACGCCGACCTGGCGCTGTTCCTGAACCTCGTCATCCTGCTGGGTTTTATGGGCTTCTCGCAGGCCACGCTCACCCTGCCCGGCATCGCCGGCGTCATTCTCACCATCGGCATGGGTGTGGATTCGAATGTGCTGATCTTCGAGCGCATCCGTGAGGAGATCCGGGCCGGCAAGGCGGCCGCCGCGGCCGTAGATCAGGGATTTGCGCACGCGTGGGTGACCATCCTTGACACCCACGTGACGACGATCGTATCGGCCGCCATCCTGTTCCTGTTTGGAACCGGACCGGTCAAAGGCTTCGCCACCACCCTGACGTTCGGTCTGGCGGCCAACCTGTTCACCGCGGTGTTTGTGTCGCGGGTGATCTTCGAGGCGCACCTGAACCGGTTACGGCCGGGGGAGATGGTCTCGATTTAGAAAGCAGCTTGTAGCTGCTAGCGACTGGCTACTAGCCCGTTTTGCGGATGAGATGGCCTTTCCGGTCCCCGCGCGAAAAAAGCTGGAAGCCTGGAGCTGGAAGCTAGCAGCCAGGAGAAAAAAATAAGTGGAATTCTTTCACAGCGTCAATGTGGACTGGCTGGGGAAAAAATGGTATTTCCTTGCCTTTTCGATGATTTTCAGCATTGCGGGCGTGATTTCGATGGGATGGCAGTGGGCGCACATTGGCAGCCCCGTGCCTCTGGGCGTGGATTTTCGCGGCGGCACGGAGGTGACGGTGCAGTTCGCCGAGCCTCCCAATGTGAACCGGATACGCCAGGCGATTGACGCCCAAGGCATCAAGGGCGCCGACATCTCCACGATTGGCAATCCGGCGGATCACGAGGCGGTCATCGGCCTTCCCGAGCAAATGAACGAGAAGGCCCTGGACGTGGGCCGCGCGGACATTGAGAACGCGCTGCGCTCGCATTACACCGCCCACTTCACGGTGCGCAGCGTGGAGGTGGTGGGCCCGACCGTCGGTCACCAGCTTGAGAAGCAGGCCGCGCTGGCCACCCTCTACTCCCTCCTCGGTATGTTGATCTATCTCTGGTTCCGTTTTCAACTTATCTATGGCGTGGCAGCCGTGGTGGCCTGCTTTCACGACACGCTGATTACTGTGGGTGCGTTCTCGCTGGCCAGCCTATTCGGTTTCAATGGGTTGGAACTCAGCCTCACCGTGATCGCCGCCATCCTGACGCTGATCGGCTATTCGATGAACGACACCATTGTGGTGTTCGACCGCATCCGCGAAAACCTGCGCCTGAGCCGCCGCGAAGCATTGCCCAACCTGGTCAATCGCAGCATCAATCAGACGCTGAGCCGAACCGTGCTTACCTCCGGACTGACCTTCCTCACCGTGCTTTCTCTTTACATTTTCGGGGGGCAGGTTTTAAAGGGCTTTTCATTTGCCTTGGTTGTGGGTATTCTGATTGGGACGTACTCGTCCATCGCAGTCGCTTCTCCAATGTTGGTGGCTTGGCAGGAGTGGCGGGCGAAGAAAGGCAGGGCCATGGCTCTGCCGGCCGGGAAACGCGGCAGAAGTTAGGGTGAAGGGCAGTTTACGCATATACGAGTTGAGTAGGGGAAGTAACGGGGTATCCTAGCAGGACGCAGCTCGGAGCCAACCATCCCAAGAGTTGCGGTGCGGTTTCAACGGCGTGAGCGCAAAAGTTTGCACCCGTTTCAGAGCACCTTTGTGTGCATTGTCTTTGCCAAAGGGTGGTGGTTCTGGTAAGGTGAACACGCTCTTTTGTTACGGCTTTTGACTCCCGGGAACATTCATGGTTTCCGCGGTGTCTAAAATAGAGGTAACCAAACATTCGGATTCGAGGCTGGCTATGTTTGAAGATTCCACATTTGAATCCTCGGGCAAGATCAGGAAGGCGACCAAAAGCGGCCGCTGGATGCTGTTCACGGGCTGCATCAACGGCGGGATCTTGGTTTTGCTCATTCTTATTCCGCTGATCTATCCCGAGGCGCTACCCCCGGCGATGATGCAAACTCTGTTGTTCGCGCCGCCGCCACCGCCACCGCCACCGCCACCGCCGCCGCCACCGGAAGTGCATGTGGTCCACGTGCAGTCGGAGATGATGAATAATCAGCTCACGGCGCCGACCCGGATTCCGAAGAATATTGAGATGGTTACGTCCAAGGAGGCCCCGCCCTCGAGCTTTGGCGTGGCCGGCATGGAAGGCTTGGGCGGCAACGGCAGTGTTTTCGGCAGCGCCTTTGGTTCCGGCAAGGGGCCGGTGGTCAAAGCTGCGCCTCCCAAGAAGGTCAATATTTCGGCCGGTGTCGCCGTAGGCATGTTGCTGCAGAAGACCATGCCCGTCTATCCGCCCATCGCCAAGGCCGCCCGCGTGCAAGGTACGGTGGTTCTGCAAGCCGAAATCTCCAAAACGGGAACCATTCAGGATCTGAAGGTCGTAAGCGGGCCGGCCATGTTGCAGGAAGCTGCGCTGGACGCCGTAAGGCAGTGGCGCTATAGGCCCTACCTGCTGAACAACGAACCGGTGGAAGTGGAAACCACTATCAATGTGATCTTCACTTTGGGTGGATAATGAGACCTCTGGCCCGTTGGCGCGTCTGTGCAGAGGGTCTTACTTTTTGACCTGAGTGCGATTCCGCGAGGAGACGCATTCCCAACAGCCCGCTGCGGCGGGCATTCTCAATTCAAAGGAATCTCCTCAGGAGGAACGATTCAGTGATTCTTGCTCAATTCGCACATCTTACTTCGCATGCGGTTAACAGCCTGGCGTTGCTTTTCCAGGAAAATCAGACGGTCAGCTTCAGCCCCATGGGCCTGTGGGCTTCCATGGGATGGTTGGCCCGCGCCGTGGCCATTGTTCTATTCATCGAGTCGATCTGGTCCTTGGCTGTGATGATCGACCGGTATCTCTATTTCTCCGCGGCCCGCAAACAGTCGCGCGAATTTGCGCCCAAGGTGGCTGGCGCGTTGAAAGACAGGAAGCTGGAGGAAGCCATCAAGATTGCGGACCGCAACAAAAAGTCCCACCTTGCCGAGGTGGTTACTTCCGGCCTGCAGGAATTCCGCGTTTCCGCGGGCGCGCCTACGGCGGAGACCATCGAAAGCTCCGGCCGCGCTCTGGAGCGCGCCGAGGCCATCGTTCACGCTAAGCTGAAGAGGGGTCTCGCGGTGCTGGCCACCATCGGCGCAACGGCGCCCTTTGTCGGCCTGTTCGGCACGGTGGTCGGCATTCTGCACGCCTTCCAACAGATCGCCACCCAGAAGACTTCGGGCATCGGCGCGGTCGCGGGCGGCATTGCGGAAGCCCTCGTCACCACGGCGTTCGGGCTGCTCGTGGCGATTCCGGCCGTGATGGCGTTCAACTACTTCACCGGCCGCGTTGAGGCGTTCGATGTCGAGATGGATAACTCGTCGAGCGAACTCATCGACTACTTCATCAAGCAGAGCCACAAGAGCTAGGCGAAGCGGCTGTTGGCTCGAGCGAGAATCTCAAGCCGGGCTGGAGGGTTCACCCTTTCGCGCCCGGCGATTTTGAAACGCGCGCGAGCTTGATTCCAGGAAATGCCGGAGCGGATCCGGCGAAGAAATCTCTTGCGAGACGCACGGAGCTTCGACAATGTCAATTGCGGTACGCGACGAAGGTAAAAAGATCAACTCCAATATCAATGTCACCCCCATGGTGGACGTGATGCTGGTGCTGTTGATCATTTTCATGGTGATTACGCCCATGCTGCAAAATAAGGTCGCCATCGATCTGGCTACCGTTGAAAACGCGGTGGCCATGCCCGACGCCGACAAGGACGACGCCATTGTCGTAGCGGTAACGCGCGACGGTGGGGTGTTTCTTGGCCAGGACAAGGTTGATCCCAGCCAGCTTGGCAGCCTGGTGCAGCAGAGGCTGGCCGACAGGACCGATAAGACCATCTTCGTGCGCGCCGACGCGCGGGCGCAGTACAAGGCGGTGGAAGACGCCATTGACGATGTGCGCACTGCCGGGGTGGAAGATATCGGTTTGTTGACGCAGAGGAAGGAAGGCAACCTCGCCGGCGGTGAGTAGCGCAGCTCTTTACGAGCTAGATGATTTCGCGAGAAGGAAACAAGGAGTTTAAGCCATGGCAATGTCAATGGGCGGCGGCGGCGGCAGCATGGCCGACATCAATGTGACGCCGATGATCGATATCCTGCTGGTGCTTCTGATCATCTTCATGGTCATCGTGCCGGTTACCCCGCACGGCCTGGACGCGCTGGTGCCCCAGCCCCCGAAGAAGCAGCAGCAGCAGCAGCCGAATGACCGCACCATCGTGGTTCAGGTTCTCTATCGCCCAGGCCAAGCCCCGGCGTACAAGATCAATGACACCGATGTGACCCACGCCGAGTTGCTGTCCAAGCTGACCGCGATCTTCGCCAACCGCGCCGAGCGTGTGATGTTCGTTAAGGGCGACGACAATGTCGATTTCGCCTCCATCGCCGACGTGATCGACATCGGCAAGTCGGCGAACGTGGACCACATCGGTTTGATGACGCCCAAGATCCAGGCCGGTCAGTAGCTCCGGCTTGCCGGCGCTCCCGGGTGAGAGCCGAATGCCGGAGCTTGCCGCCCGGGCGGCGGCCGCTCAGGTCCGCGACCGGTCCGCAACAGATTCCAGGCCCGCGGCCACCCGCGTTCGCCTGAAGGAGAAGAAAACGAACATGAATTCACCTGCACGTATCATGGCCTTCGCGGCAGCTCTGGCAGGCATGGTGTTCTCGATGAGCGGTTGCCGTCAGCTCGAGGCCCGCGACCAACTGAACAAAGGCGTTGACGCCTACAAGAGCGCGCACTACGAAGAGGCGATCGGCCACTTCCAGGAAGCCACCCGCCTCGACCCCACTTTGCCGATGGCGAAGACCTACCTGGCCACCGCTTTGGCCCAGAATGTTGTTCCCGGCATGGATACCGCCGATAACGTGAGGACCGCCAACCAGGCCATCGACATCTTCAAGCAGGTCCTGGCCCGGGATCCGAACGATGTGAATAGCATCAAGCAGGTCGCGGGCATCTACTACAGCATGGCGAGCCCCAGCAATCCGACCACGTGGTTGCAGGATCTGCAGAACGCCAAGGAATGGCAAATGAAGGTTCTGGCTGTCGATCCCAAGGATGCCGACGCCGCCTACACCGTCGGAGTGATCGACTGGGACATCGCGCATGAAAATCTGCTCAAGGCCCTGCAAGCCGCGGGTTTCAATGACGATGGCGAAGGAAACGTCAAAGTGCCGAAGAAGATCATGGAGCCGGTGGCCCAAGAGAACGCGCCGCTTGTGGAAGAGGGTCTTAAGTATCTCAATATGGCGATCGCCGATCGGCCCAACTACGACAACGCCATGTCCTACCTGAATCTTGTTTACCGCAAGAAGGCTGACGTGGACTACGGCCATCCGGCCGAGGTCAAAGACGACCTGGCGCAAGCCCAGAAGTGGAGCGCCGACGCGTTGGGAACGCGCAAGGCCAATGAGGAACAGAAGAATAAGGCGGCAACTCAAGGCGGCATTGTAATGGACCAGAACGGCAATATGAAGTAAACATCGCAAAAGGCTCGAAATTGCACAAAGGCCTCCGCTTTTCCAGCGGAGGCCTTTGTGCATCTGCGCCCCCAGCATCTTCGGGAGGGCTCAAGAGGGGATTTGCAAGTGGGCGATGATGCTGTCTGCATCGTAGACGCAGCCGCCCCAGACGCCTCCGCTGGCTTGCACCAGTGCAGCCCAGAGACGGGTGTCGTCGGGCAGGCCCGGGTGCGGACGCAGATCCTCCCGCGGCGAGCGATGCGCGAGCCATCGGGCGCCCTCTTCGGCGCCCACAAGTCCAGTCGCGTCGCCAACGAGGTCGACAGAGCCGGTAAGTGCGGCCCGGTCAATGACAATTTCGATCATGTCCCCTTCGCGCAGCTTGCCGACCGCTCCGCCGGCCAGGGCCTCAGGTGAAACATGGCCGATGCACGCGCCCGTTGAGACACCGCTGAAGCGAGCGTCGGTGAGCACCGCGACATGTTTGCAATGCGGAAGCTGCTTGAGCGCCGAGGTGATCTGGTATATCTCCTCCATGCCCGCGCCCGCCGGCCCGCCGCAGATCAGCACGATTACGTCGCCCCGTGCGATCTCGCCGCTTTTAATGGCCTGGATGGCGGCGGTTTCAGTGATAAAAACACGCGCCGGGCCCTGATGACGGTAAACATTGTCGGGGCCAATGAGGGAAGGGTCGATGGCGGTGCTCTTGATCACCGAACCCTCCGGCGCAAGATTGCCCACCGGAAAGCAGACGGTGGATGTGAGTCCGCGCGAACGTGCGTGGTCCCGATCCAGGATGACGTCTTCGGGATCGACACCATCCTGCTTGCGCAGGGTGCGGCGCAGAACGTGACGGCGGGGGCTTTCGCGCCACCAGTCGAGGCACGCGCCCAGAGTTTCACCGCTCACCGTTCTTGCCGTCTCATCCAAGAGGCCCGCCGCGCGCAGCTCCAGCATGACCTCTGGTACGCCGCCGGCCAGAAAAACCTGGACGGTAGCGAAATTGCGCGGGCCGTTGGGTAACGCGTCCACCAATCGCGGTATCAGCCGGTTGACCTCGGTCCAATCGGATGCGGTGGGCCGCTTGAGCCGTGCCGCATGGGCGATCGCCGGCAGATGAATCAGTAAGTTGGTGGAACCGCCAAAGGCTGCGTGGAGCACCATGGCGTTACGCAGGGCGGCGGGGGTGAGAATATCATGCACGCCAAGGCCGGCCTGGCGCAGGCGCAGCAGGGCGCGGGAGGACCGGCGCGCGGCGTCGAGCCAAATGGGCTGACCGGAGGGCGCGAGAGCGGTGTGCGGCAGCGCCAGACCCAGCGCTTCGCCGATGACCTGGGACGTGGCCGCGGTGCCCAGGAACTGGCAGCCGCCGCCTGGGGACGCGCAGGCGCGGCAGCCGACATCGGCGGCATAGTCGAGACTGATTTGCTGTTGGGCGAAGCGTGCGCCGATGGTCTGCACCTTGGCCGCATCCTCGCCGTCCTCGGGTAGAAGGGTGACGCCGCCTGGAACCAGAACCGCAGGTTTCTCGCCCGCCGAGGCCAGGGCCATCATCATGGCCGGCAGACCTTTGTCGCAAGTGGCGACGCCGAGAACGCCCTTGCCCGTGGGCAGGGAGCGCATCAGGCGGCGCAGGACCATGGCGGCGTCGTTGCGATAGGGCAACGAATCCATCATCCCGGGCGTACCCTGGGTGCGGCCATCGCAAGGGTCGGTGCAGGCGCCGGCGAAAGGGATGGCGTGGAGGGCCTTCATCTCGCGAGCGGCTTCGGCCACCAGCAGGCCAACTTCCCAATGGCCGGTGTGGAAGCCGAGGGCGATGGGTTGGCCATTGTCGGCGCGCAGGCCGCCATGGGTGCTCAAGATCAAGAACTCGGGATCGAGCAGGCGTACGGGGTCCCAGCCCATGCCGGCATCCTGCGTGAGGCCGAAGAGATTGCCGGAAGGTTGGGTGAGGAGCATTTCCGGCGTGAGCGGCAGGCGGCCGGCGGGTCCGCGGGCGTGAGTCGGGACTTTGAGGAGCCCGGAATCGGGCGTACCGGCATCCTCCGATCCCAGAACCGAACTGAAGGAGATGGTTTCGATGAGGGCAGCCCTTTCCGGCCGAGCGAAGGATCGCCGATCGCTGCAGCGGGTCAATTCTACAAGATCGGCTCTACAAGATCGGCGCGGCGATGAAATTTAGCTAATTTAGCCAATCGGCCCCCCTCCCCC
>JASHUH010000052.1 GCA_030040115.1 Acidobacteriaceae bacterium
ATCATAGCTCAACCTGTTTTTTAGGTGTCAGCCAGGCGCTTCGCCCAAGTGCAGGCGCCGTACGCTTGCCCAACTCGCCCGCGTGTTACAGTATGGAATCTTACGGTCTGCTCCAACGAACGATTCCTGCCCTAACAATTTTTGCCCAATCGACGGAGAACGAGATGAGCGCAACCATCAAATTCGGTACCTCCGGCTGGAGGGCCATCGTGGCCGACGAATTCACCTTGGCCAACATCCGCCGCGCCGTGGCTGGCATTGCCGCCTATGTCAAATCGCAGCCGGGATCGCGCCGGGTGCTTGTGGGCCGCGATCCGCGCTTCCTGGGCGAGAGCTTCGTAGGCGAAACGGCGCGCGTGCTGGCTGCGGCCGGCGTAACGCCCATTGTGATACCCGAGCCCGCGCCCACCCCCGCCATCTCCTATGCTGTACGCACCCTCAAAACATCCGGCGCCATCAACTTCACCGCCTCGCATAATCCGCCGGAGTACAACGGCATCAAATTCTCTACACCCGACGGCGCGCCGGCGCTGCCCGAGGTGACGCAGCAGATCGAAGAGGCGATTTTGGACGACGACGCGGCCATGGCGGAAATTCCCAAGGCGGAGCCCCCTGCCGAAGGGTTCGAGACCGCCGATGTAAAGCCCGCGTATTTGAAGCGTCTGGCCGAGCTGGTCGATCTCAAAGCCATCGCCAAATCCCGCAACAAAATCGTCTACGACCCGTTTTGGGGAGCGGGGCGCGGCTACAGTTCCGAGGTGCTGCGCGAGGCCGGCGTGACGGTGGAGACGGTGCACGATTATCGCGACGTGCTTTTCGGCGGCCACGCGCCCGAGCCCGACGACCACCTGCTGCAGACGGCAAAAGAAAAGATGAAGGAGATCGGCGCATCGTTCGCCATTGCTACCGATGGCGACGCCGACCGCTTCGGCATTGTCGACGGGGACGGGACTTTCATGCAGCCGAATTACATTATCGCCCTGCTTTTCGATTATCTTGTGGAAACGCGCGGCTGGCGCAACGGCGTGGCCAAGAGCGTGGCCACCACCAACCTCATCAACGCCCTCGCCGAGCGCCACAAAGTGCAGCTCTACGAAACGCCGGTGGGCTTTAAGTACATTGGCGAGCTGATCAACGACGACAAGATCGCCATTGGCGGCGAGGAGTCGGCGGGGCTGACGATTCGCGGCCACGTGCCGGAAAAAGACGGCATCATCGCCGGCCTGCTGGTGGCCGAAATGGTGGCGGTGCGTGGCGCCAGCCTGGGCGCACAGTTGCAGGCGTTATTTGGCAAGGTTGGTTCCTATTACCCGGTTCGCGAGAACTTCCGCTTGACCCCGGAGGTCAAATCCAGGTTCACTGAAAAATTGAAGACCGATCCCAAAGAGCTGGGTGGGCGCAAAGTGGTGCAGGTTGTCCGCACCGACGGGCTCAAGCTGGTCCTCGATGACGGCTCGTGGGTTTGCTACCGCCTTTCCGGCACTGAGTCGGTGGTGCGCGCCTATACCGAAGCGCGCGACCAACGGGAGATGGAAGCGCTGCGCAGAGCGGCGGAACATTTTGTCCTCAATTGAGGATTTACGCGCAGAGCGAGGATCGATGCCGGACGAGGCGAGGAATACAAAAAGAACTGCGGAGTACGTTTCGCTGCGCGAGCGTTTGCTGGTGTGGGCGCAGCGGGGATGGCGTCCGGCGGGAACATTGATCGCTGTGGGGCTGGCGCTGCTGCTCACCTGGCATGTGATCAACGGCAAGCACGGACTCACGGTGTGGCAGCAGAAGCGCGCCGAAGACCGAGAACTGCAACGCGACATCAAAGACCTCGAACAACAAAACGCGCAGATGCGGCAGCAGATCCAGGACCTTCAGTCCGATCCCGAGGCGATTGAGCGCAAGGCGCGCGAAGACCTGCACTATGCGCGGCCCGGCGAAGTGATTTACACGCTCCCTGCGCCCCCGCCTGGCCAGGCGCAGCCGGCCGGGACGGGAAAGTGAGCTGGCGCCCCGATCGGGAGGCAAGGGACCGAGGGAACGAGGGAACGAGGGACCAAGGGAACAAGAAAGCAGGCGTTTGAGCAAAAGTTTCAGCTTTGCGAAGAACGTTGAAAACCCGCGCCGGTATTGGTGCAGATCGTGCAGAATATCCTGCGGCGAGTTTGCAGAAGCTCAATAGATCGACGGTATCGTTGAGGGCAGTCGAGACAAAGGGCCGGTCAATCAGACGCCGCGCCCCCACGCCCGCGCAGCAGGCTATCGGCTGAAACGCCGCGGATGGATGCGTCCAGCAGCTCGACCATGTGGAATGCAGGCATGGCCTTCAGGCCGCGCCGCCGCAAGCCGTTCATCAATTGCAGCAAGCAGCCGGGATTGGCGCTGAGCACGGCCTGCGCTCCCGTGCTAAGCAGGTTCTCCACTTTGCGATCGCCGAGCGCATGGGCCGCGTCGGGCTGGAGCAGGTTGTAGACGCCGGCCGAGCCGCAACAGAGCGAGGCCTCGGGAATCTCGGTTATTTCGAGATCCGAAATGCCGGCCAGCAGACGGCGCGGCTGGTCGCGCACGCCCTGCGCATGCTGCAAGTGGCAGGCGTCGTGATAGGCGGCGCGCAGTTTGAGCGGATGGCGGGGCGCCTGTGGTTCCAGCTCGCACAGCAACTCGGCGATGTCTTTGCACTTGGCTGAAAACTGGGCGGCGCGCGCAGCCCACTTCGGATCGTCGCGCAGAAGGTAGCCGTATTCCTTCATGGTCGAGCCGCAGCCGGCGGAGTTCACCACAATCGCGTCCACCTGTGCGGCCTCGAACGCGGCAATCGTCTTCCGCGCCAGCGCCGCGGCCTGCTCTTCGAGACCGGAGTGGACCATGAGCGCGCCGCAACAAGGTTGCTCGCGCGGAATCACCACCTCGCAGCCCTCGGCGGCCAGCACACGCGCCGTGGCCGCGTTCACGTGGGGAAAAAACACCTGCTGCACGCATCCCGTCAACATGCCGACGCGGCGGCGTGGAGTGCTCTTCGGCCACACCACGGCGGGCATGCGCGCAAAGAGTGCCGCCGGCACTTCGGGCAACAACGCTTCCATGGCGGCCATGCGCTTAGGCAGCCATTTGAGCACGCCCGTGGCGCCGGCCAGCGCGCGCAGGCCGGATTTTTGATAGACCAGCAGCGGGATGGCCAGCAAACGCAACCGCGCGGGATGGGGAAACGTGGCGAAAATCAATTTGCGAAAGAGCGACTCGCCAGCGTCGCGCGGCACATTGCGCTCGATCTGCGCCCGCGCCGGCTCGATGAGCTTGTTGTACTCGACCCCCGAAGGGCACGCGGTCATGCACGCCATGCAGCCCAGGCAGTTGTCCATATGCTGGCGAAAGCGATCCTCGAGCGGCGCGGCGCCCTCGGCGGCTTTCTTGATCATGTAAATGCGCCCGCGCGGCGAATCCATTTCCTCGCCCCAAAGCACATACGTGGGGCAGGCGGGCAGGCAAAAGCCGCAGTGCACGCACTGGTCGATGTACTGCTTCTCAGGGGGATGATGCGCGTCGAAGCTCGAAGGTCGCTGTTCTTCCTGGATCTCGGGGTGCGGCATAGAGTCAGATGTTTCCTGCGAAGCGGCCGGGGTTGAGAATGCGGTTGGGATCGAAGCGGCGCTTGATTTCGCGCATCAACCCGAGGGCGTCGGAGTGGCAGCCCCACAGGTCGAGCCCAGCGCGTATTTCGTCCGGCGCCGCAAGCACGACCACGCTGCCTCCGGTCGGACGCAGCCGGGCGCGCAGCCGGGCGATAATCCGCTCGGGGAAAGCCGTCGCCGCATCCGTCGTGGCGTGGAGCGCAATGGTCGCGAGGCCGAAAGCGTAGGCGACGCACTCAATGGCGGCGCCTTCAGCGGCTGCCCACTGCCGCACTTCGGCGCTGACCGAGCAAACCTCTGCGGGCAGCATCGAGGCCTTCAGAATCGTCGCGTTCGCGGCGTCGTAAAGCTCTTGGCGCACCCCCCAGACCGCTTCGCCGGAAGGAGCCATGCCGATTTCGCTGAAGATTTTTGAGAGCCGGCGTTCGCAATCCTTGATCGCTTCGCCGCGTCCCGCGACGCGCACGTCGAGCGCGCATCCCTGCTTGCCCGCGCGAAGCTGCACTGCCGAGGGAACCATCTGCGTATCGAGCAGCGCGCGCAGGGGCTCGGCGAGCTCGGCCGCATCCGCCGCGTTCGCCGTCCAAGTCTGCGTCCGCTCTTCGGCCGGATGCAGGCGGAAGTTCACCTCTGTCATCACGCCCAGCGTCCCGAAGCTGCCGGTCATCAATTTGTGCAGATCGTAACCGGCGACATTTTTCACCACTTTTCCGCCGGATTTGGCGATCGTGCCGTCGGCGAGCACGATGGTCATGCCGATGATCAAGTCGCGCAGGGCGCCGTATTTCAAACGCAGCGCGCCACTGTCGTTGGCCGCCACAATGCCGCCGATGGTGGCGCGCTTGGGCCAAAGCGGATCGAGCGCCACCGTTTGCCCGTGATGCGCAAGCTCGGTCTGCAGGTCCGCCCATGTGCAGCCAGCCTCGACGGTGCAGGTCATGTCCTGCCAGGAGTGCTCGCGGACAGCGGTCATGCGCTCCAGGCTGAGGCGGATCTGCGCCTCCACGGGATTGCCCCAGCCGATCTTTGTGCCTCCGCCCGCGGGCGACACGGCGAGGCCGTTTTGATCGGCGAAGCGCAAAATCGCCGCGGTCTCGAGCGCATTGGCGGGCGCCACTTCGATGGTTTCGCCGCGTACGCGCGTGTGCGCCTGACCGGCGATGGCGCCCAGGCGCGCCAAGCCTTCGTCGAGCGTCAATGCCGCCGTGCTCATCAGAAGATCTCCGCCACGCCAGCCGTTTCCAGCGGATGCGGGGTGTAAGGGCCGGGGCGATCGGCGCAGAGCCGCGGCCGGGGGAAGACTTTATCGGGGTTGGCAAGGCTCTCGGGGTCAAAGGCGCAACGCACCAGTTGCATGGTCGCGAGATCCGGCTCTGCAAACATGTAGCCGAGCGCCTGCTGCTTCTCCTTGCCCACGCCGTGCTCGCCGGTGATGGATCCGCCGCTATCCACGCAGAGGTGCAGGATGCGATAGGAAAGATCGAGCGCAATCTCCTCCTGGCCTTGAATGGTGCGGTCGTAGAGCACCAGCGGATGCAGGTTGCCGTCGCCGGCATGAAAGACGTTTGCCACCCGCAGCCCCACCGTCGCCGCCATGCGCTCGATTTCGGCGAGCACCTGAGGCAGCGCGGTGCGCGGAATCACGCCGTCCTGCACGATGTAATTGGGCGAGATGCGGCCCACGGCGGCAAAGGCGGCCTTGCGCCCTTTCCAGATCAGGGCGCGCTCCTGCTCCGATTGCGCCAGGCGAGTCTCCCATGCGCCGTTTTTTTCGGCCAGGGCCCGCACCTCGCGCATCAGCGTTTCCACTTCGGCGGCCTGCCCGTCAAGCTCCACCAGCAGCAGCCCGCCGCATTTGGGATAATGCGCGTGCACGGCGGCCTCGGCGGCCTCGATGGCGAGCGTGTCCATGATTTCGAGCGCGGAGGGCAACATGCCGGCGGCGATGATATCGCTCACCGTCTGGCCCGCAGCCTGTGGCGTGTCGAAGGCCGCCAGCAGCGTCTGCACCACCTCCGGCCGCTTCACGATGCGCAGCGTGATCTTCGTCGCCACGCCCAAAGTGCCTTCGGAGCCGACAAAGACGCCGGCCAGGTCGTAGCCGGGGGCGTCCGGCGCGGCCGACCCCAGATGCACCAGCTCGCCCGAGGGCAACACCACTTCAAGCGCCAGCGTATGCGTCACCGTGAAGCCGTACTTGAGGCAATGCGCGCCGCCGGAGTTCTCCGCCACATTGCCGCCGATGGTGCATACCGATTGCGAGGAGGGATCGGGGGCGTAAAAGTAGCCCTGCGCGGCCACGCGCTGCGAAACGTGTGCATTGATCACGCCCGGCTCGACGACCACGTAGCGGTTGGCGTAATCGACTTCGAGAATGCGGTTCATGCGCGCCAGGCTGATCACCACTCCGCCTTCGGCCGGCAGCGCGCCGCCGCTCAACCCGGTGCCCGCGCCGCGGCTCACAAAAGGCAGCTTGTGCCGCGCGCAAATGCGCACCGCCGCCTGCACCTGCTCTGTGGTGCGCGGCAAAACCACCGCTCCCGGCAGCACGCGGAAGTTGGTCAGCCCGTCGCACTCGTAAGTCTGCAACTGGCTCGCGCCGGTGATCAGTCCGTCGGCGCCGACGGCCTCGCGCAGTTCGGCAATCTGGTTGGGGTGCAGCACTCTGGCAGATAGCTTACCCGATCGAAGCGACGAGCGGCGAGCCGCTTCGTGGGGCGATTTTTTCGGCCTTGTGGAGGACGAATCCCAACGGTCTTCAGTTCAAACGTTCGAAGATCCCCGCCGCGCCCATGCCGGCGCCCACGCACATGGTCACCATGCCGTAGCGCAGCTTCCGTTGTTTCATCTCTTGGAGGAGGGTCGCGGTGAGTTTTGCCCCGGTGCACCCTAGTGGATGACCGAGCGCAATGGCGCCGCCATTCACGTTGACGCGCTCGGGGTCGAGCCCCAAGACACGGATGACGGCCAGTGCCTGCGCGGCAAACGCTTCGTTCAACTCGATGAGGCCGATGTCTTCGAGCCTGAGGCCGGCGCGCTTCAGCGCCTTGGGGACCGCTGTAACCGGCCCCATGCCCATCTCTTCCGGCAGGCAGCCGGTGGCGGCGTAGGCCACGAGGCGAGCCAGCGGCCGAATGCCCAGCTCCTGCGCGCGGCCGGCCTCCATCAGCACCGCCGCGGCGGCGCCGTCGGAGGTCTGCGAAGAATTGCCCGCCGTTACGGAGCCGTGCGCGTGAAACGCCGGCTTGAGCTTGGCCAGCGCTTCCTCCGAAGTGTCGGCGCGCGGGCCTTCGTCGGCCGCAAACGTCCGTTCCCGGATTTCAGGCCGGCCCGGTTTACCGTTCGGAACCGCAAGCGTCACGGGCACGGGGATCAGCTCCTCGTCGAAGCGGCCTGCTTTCTGCGCGGCCAGGGCTTTTTGATGGCTGGCGAAAGCAAAAGCGTCCTGGTCCTCGCGCGACACCTTGTAATGGCGCGCCACGCGTTCGGCGGTGAGGCCCATGGTGAGCAACGAGGCCGGGTAGTGCTCGGCCAGCCAGGGGTTGGGGCTGGGTTTGGCGCCCCCCATGGGAATCAGGCTCATGGATTCGGCGCCGCCGGCCACGATCACGCGCGCTCCCCCGGCGCGGATGCGCTGATCGGCTTGCGCAATCGCTTCCAAACCCGAAGAGCAGAGCCGGTTCACGGTCACTCCCGGGATCTCCACCGGCAGACCCGCGCGCAGAATCGCCCAACGGGCGAGATCCCAACCCTGCTCGCCTTCAGGTTGGGCGCAACCCAGGATCACGTCGTCGATCTCCTCTTTTGCAACGGCGGGGACGCGCTCCAGGGCTCTGCCCACGGCCAATGCGGCGAGATCGTCGGGGCGGGTGGTGGAGAGCGCGCCGCGCGGCGCGCGGCCGACCGGGGTGCGAAGGGCGCTGACAAGAACGGCTTCAGGCATGGGGAATTTCTCCTTGGGGAAGGTGCGCGATCTCGCGAGCTTGGCGGCTCCTGGAGGCGCATTCCATAGGATGCTAGACCGCCGGACTCGATCCAGAGCATCGATCCCAGGACCTCGATCCTAGCTGCGGATCTGCTTTCCAGTCCAGAGCGCAGGTTGCAGCACCGTCGGGCGGAAATTTTGCATGAGGACGATCACCGCGATCCCATGCAATTTTCCCGTCGCGCAGCGGAAAAGCATGCTTAAATCGACACAATTCATTCTCACGCAAAGGAGTGGCGTCATGAAGAACGAAACGCCTCAGCAGCCGGGCGAGGCGGCGGTGCGCGCGTCGGGCAAAACCATGGCCGACGTGCTGGATGACATTCTCATGCAGCCGAGAAAGTGGTTTTCCCTGCTGCTCTTCCTCGCCATCGTGTCCGCACTCATCATGCTGGTTATGTTCGTCTTTACCCGCTTGTTTCATGTGGAGACGTCGGAAGTTCGCGTCGGGGGCTCGAATTCCCACGTTATCTTTGAGCGGGTTGAGACCCGCACGGGGAACGGGGAGTATCTGGTCGTCGTGAGTCCGGAAGGTTGGCAAAGGACCGGGATAGTGGTTCAGTCGGGCAGCGAAGTCTCGTTTTCGGCGGGAGGCAGAATTTGCATTGATCTGAACGAAATCTGGGAAAAAGTGCAGTTGCGCAAACAGTACGAAGAGAAAGTGGCGCGTGAACGAGGCATCCGTTCCAACGACCCCACTGAGAACCGGGCGCCTGAGGATTTTTTTACGGCCGATGAGAAACGGTCCTTGATCCTCGACCGGCCATGGGTCGATCCCGATGGGTTCAGCCTGGATACGTTCCAACCGAGTTTTCGGTCCCGAAGGGCCCGCTATCTGCTGCCTGACAAGCCCGCTGGAGGGTTGGTGGCGGCCATCAAGAATGGGGCCAGTGAACCGGGGAGAGCCGAAGCGTTCTTCGTGGGCAGCCAGGACAGTCTGTCCGCGCCAACGGACGGCGAACTGTGGTTCACGGTGAACGACGTGCAGTTCAACGACCCGAATAACCGCAACCTCTTTTACAACGACAATATTGGCACGTTCTGGGTGAAGGTCGTGGTCAAGCGGCAATGATCCCGAAGCACCACGGAAACAAGATTCAGCTCGGCATGTCCAGCAGGGTCCACGCATCTTTGGCGTAGAAGTGATAAATCGTGCGGTGGTCCACAACCGAATCGGCCAGGGCGTCGTGATCGATCAGCGGTGGGCGCGGAAAAAGGCCGGCCTGGGCGTCGTGCACCTGCTGCGGCGAGGCGGCATCGATGCCCCAATTGAAGCCCAGCACATCGCCCGTCCCATGCGCCTGCAGCCGCTCCGTTTCCGGGGCCGAAGCCAGCACAAACCTCGCCGCCAGGCTTGTCCCCGAGTCGCCCGTAAAGAAGACCAGCAGGGAGACCGTACCCTTGGCCGAGCACAGCACCGCCCAATCCGAAGAGCCGGAACCTTCCAGGCTGGCATGAACCACGTTCTCGGGCCGATGCGCTTCGTAGGTCTGCGGAATCAGGCAGCCGCGGCGGCTGAGCTCGGCCTGGATCGTGGCGGGTAAGTCGGGAAATGACTCGATGGGCAAGTGGCGGATGCGATAGGGAGTGGGCCGGCCGTCCACGCTGAC
>JASHUH010000053.1 GCA_030040115.1 Acidobacteriaceae bacterium
GGATATCACCTGGTGCCTTCGGGCGGCAAATTCGATATTCACGCCGACCGCAACATGGATCACAACTCCGGCCTGGAGCGGCGACTGGCCATGCTGATTTATCTCAACCGGGACTGGCGGCCGGAATGCCACGGAGAGCTGGAGCTGTGGAACCTGACGGCCACGCAATGCGAACAGGTCATCGAGCCGATCTTTAATCGGACGGTGATTTTCGAAGTGGGCGACAAAAACTTCCACGGCGTGCGACCGGTGGCCGGAGGCCAAAACTTCTTCCGGAAAGCCTTTGCCGTGTACTTCCACACCGTCGGCCGCAATATGGTCTTTCATAACTCGCTCTATGCTCCGCCCATCTATCGCGATAAAGTGCCGCTCTACCGGCGCATTGCGCGCGAGACCCTGCCGCCCTTGGTGACCAGGGCCTTGAAGGGGTTCAAGAATCCCAAGTATTGACAAACCGGGCGAAGCGTTGCTGTGTCATTCTTTTACGGGCGGCGCGGCGGTCAGTTGGGAAGGTCCGATGCGGGCAGCGGATCAGGGAGTTGGCGTTCGGGCAGACGCAGAAGTTTGCTGACATCCTCGGCGGGCATGGGACGCGCAAAGAGATAACCCTGCCCATAGCGGCAACCCAACTGCTGCAACAAGGCGTACTGTTCCTGAGTCTCGATGCCTTCGGCAACCACATTCATGCCCAAGGCGCGGGCGAGGTCGATAATGGTGCGGACGATCTGGAGGGGCTGTTCTCCGTCGGTGATGCGGACGACGAAGGAGCGGTCGATTTTGAGCACGTCGAAAGGAAAGGAGTGAAGGTGATGGAGGGAGCTGTAGCCGGTGCCGAAGTCGTCCATCAGCAGCGATACGCCGAGACGGCGCAGACTGCCCAGGACTTCCATAGCGGTGTGGGCGTCGGTGATGAGGCTGGATTCCGTCATTTCCAAGCCCAGTTGACGGCTGAAGATCCCGAATTGGCGCAAGAGGGCCTCGACGTGATCGGCCAATCCCTCGCGCGCAAACTGGCGCGCGGAGAGATTGACGCAAACCCGCAGGGAGCGATTGCGGAGATCCTCGACGCACCATTTCTGAATCTGGTTGCAGGCTTCGGCGAGCCCCCAGTCGCCGATGGGCAAGATCATGCCGCATTCTTCGGCGGCGGGGATAAAGTCGATAGGCGAAACCACTCCACGATCAGGATGGACCCAGCGAATGAGCGCCTCGAGGCCGACGATCTTGCGGGTGGTCAACTCCACCTCGGGCTGGTAATAGAGGACAAACTGGCGCTGATCGAGGGCGCGGCGCAGGTCGGGCCGGCGCGGCCAGACGCTGGAGGTTTTGCGGTCATTGGGGCCGGGGCGAGGGCCCGAACTGCCGATGGCGTGGCGCAACCGGCGCAGTTCTAACTGGTTGGCCACCATTTCGGCGAGACTCTCTAACATGCGCAATTCGTCGAGCACCATTTTGCGCCGAGGCTCGATGCCGAAGATAGTCAGATTGCCCAGAATTTCTCCGGCGGAGGAGCGCACCGGCACGGAGGCGAAGGAGGCGATCTCGAGGCGACGCAGGCGCATGCGGTCGCCGGCAAGGGCGGGGTCATCGGCGATATTGGGAACCACCACCGGACCACCTTGGGCAAGCACCCTCTCGAAGATGGAGCCGGTGCGCGGCAGTTCCCTCACCGCCTCGCCCCAATACGATTTGATCCACACGCGGCTTTGATCGGCGAAGCCCAGCAGCACGGTGTCGGCGCGGAAGTACTCGGCCGCCAGACGGGTGATGGCGTCGAAGGCTGGCTCCGGGGCCGTATCGAGGATGGCCGCCGAGGCCAACGCGGACTGGCGAGCAGTTTCCTGTTGGCGCTCGATGGCAGGGATGCTGAACTGCTCCGGCGTCTGAGTCTGCGGCATGTTTCCTTGGCCCCATAAACGCCCCGGCGCGCCTGGGGGAGCGACCGGGGCGGGCGATTTTTTGGGATCCTGACGCGAAGATTGCTGGTTGGCTTCGGGACCCACGGCACGGCGGAAACGGCAATGACAGAAGTTCAGGAAATTATGCAGGATCGCTAGAAAAAGTGCAGGGCCGCCGCTTCATACCGCCCCAACGACGAAAAAACCGATCGTTGGGATCCCGGGCTTCCTGGGATCGCGTCAGCTCGGCTTCTCCGGTATCTCCCTACAGCATTCCTAAACCGCTATAGCCCGAAGCGCGTCGCAACAACTCCGCAGTTCTTTTATCGGAGGAAGGCTGCGGCGCGTGAGATTACGCCGGAACATGTACCGGAGAGATACGGGGCGTTTCACCAAGTAATCATTTTTGGGAGTGCATTAGCGTACGAATGTGCGCCGCGTTACTTGCGCGCGGCCGGCTGTCCTGTTTCCGTCCACAGAAAGGTGAGCTGGTCGGCGTCGTCCTGGATTTTTTGTTCCACGCCGACGCCGGCCGAGTGGCCGCCGGAGAGACTATAGTGCAGCAAAATGGGACGGCCGCTGGCCGAGTCTGCCTGCATGAGCGCCGTCATCTTGCGCGCGTGCAGCGGATCGACGCGCGTATCGCTGGAGCCGGTGAAGAACATCACGGCAGGATATTTCACGCCTTTTTTCACGTTTTGATAGGGCGAGTACTTGAGCAGGTAGGGAAACTGCTTTTGGTCGGCCGAGGAACCGTACTCGGTGGTCCAATGCTCGCCCTGCTCGAAGTTTTGATAGCGCAACATGTCGAGCAGGGGATAGCCGCAAAGCACGGCGGAGAAGAGGTCCGGCCGCTGGGTGATGGCGGCGCCCATGAGAAGGCCGCCGTTGGAGCGGCCGGTGATGGCGAAGTGTTCCGGCGAGGTGTATTTGTTCTGGATGAGGTACGCGGCGGCGGCGAAAAAATCGTCGAAGACGTTCTGCTTATGGCCGAACATGCCCTGCCGGTGCCACTTCTCGCCGTATTCGCCTCCGCCGCGCAAGTTGGGCAGCGCAAACCAGCCGCCTTGCTCGATCCACCATGCCCACTGCGGGTTCCAGGCGGGCAGCTCGCTCAAATCGAATCCGCCGTAGCCGGTCATGAGCAACCGTTCCGAGCCGTCCTGCGCCAAGCCCTTTTTGCCGGCGATAAACATGGGAATCCGGGTCCCATCTTTGGAGTTGTAGAAAACCTGCTGGAGCTGGTAATCGCCCGTGTCGAAGGGAATCTTGGGCTGAGCGAAGATTTCGCGCCGGCCGGTGACGGTGTCGACGCGATCGATGGTGGGCGGTTGGATATAGGATTGGAAATTGAAAAACCCATAACGGTCAAAGGTGCGGCCGGCGAGGATCGAAGCCGAACCGATGCCGTCGTACTCGATATGACCGGCTGGTTTGCCGTCCAGGGTGTACACCGAGGTCTCGGTTTTTACATCGTGCACGCGGTTGACGTAAATCTTGTTGCCCACGATGGAGAAATCGTCGATGGCGTCGGCGGTTTCGGGGACGACCTTGTCCCACGCATCGGGCATGACGCCGGGATAGGCTTTAAGAATGCAGCCGTTGGGCGCTTTGTAGTCGGTCTTCACATACCACGAGCCTTTATCGTAGATGGCGGAAAAGCGCGAGTCGATGCCCCAGGTCAGCACGTCGAAATAGGAGTTGGGTTTGGTGAGGTCGCGATACACAATATCGACGCGGCGGGCGGGCACGCCGCGATCGATTTCGACGACAAGATAATGGCCGTCGTCGGTGACGGTGGCGAAGAAAAGATCGAGGGGTCCCAGTTCCTCGCCACGAAACTCACGGCCAAAGAGCAGCGTGTCGTGAAAAGTGCGCGTTCCCAGGGTGTGCTCGTAGAGGAGCGTGCCCTGACGGTCGGTGCGGGTGTAAAAGAGGCCTTTGCCATCGGGCGTGAAGTTCACCGAATAATAGACCGCGGCGGGCAGCTCGTCGAGAAGCGTCTTGGAGTTTTTTACATCGTAGAGGTGGACGGTGAATTCATCGGCGCCGCCCTGGCGGACGCCGTAGGCAAGCTGGCTGCCATCGCGCGAGACGTCGAGCAAAACCACCGAAGTGTTGGGGTCGCGGCTGAGCTGCGCCGGATCGACGAGCCGCTTGTCCTTGCCGGTCCAGCCGTGGCGGACATAGATCGAAGCCTGATCTTCGCCGGCGAGGCGCTTTTCAAAAAAGTAATCGTCGCCGCGCTGGAGGGGAACGGACCACGAGGAAACCTGCTCAAGCGATGCAAGCTGGTCCAGGGTTTGGGAGCGAATCCGCGCCTGATCCATGTAGCGCGCGGTATAGGCGTTTTCGGCGTTGATGAACTCCTGCGTCTGGGGGCTGTTGGCGTCTTCGAGCCAGCGGTAATCGTCGGTGACCTTGGTTCCGAAATAATCGTCGATCACTGGCGCCGTATGCGCCTCAGGCGGAGGCGGAAGGGTAATGCCGCCGCGGCCATGAATCATCTGGGCGAGCGCTATGCTGGAGACGGCGAGCGCGAGTCCAAGGCTGGAAAGATGCCGCATGACAAGCCCTCAAAAAAAGCATACGGCGCCGGCATGCGTTCGCGGGTTCGACTCGGCATCTTACCACGAAGGTTAGAATTGAATTTCATTCCCGGAAATCCCTCGAGGAGAATTGCCCATGCGTTTTTCATCTCCTATTCCGGCTGTTTTTCTTGCCGGGTTCGTTTTTGCCGTGTCCGGGCTTGCCTGGGCCGCGCAGGACCAAACCACCGCCAATCCGGCGGCTCAGAAGACGGCGGAGAGCCCTGCGCCTGCGGATGCGACCACCAAGGGATCGGTGGAAGTGGGCGGGCAACGCATTGACTATACGGCGGTGGCGGGGATCATCACGGTAGGGGCGACGGACGCCGAGGACGCGCAGCTTGGCCCCGACGGCAAACCGCAGCCGGGCAGCCAGCTTGCGCTGTCGGAGCCCAAGAATCCGGCGGAGGCGCCTCCGGTGGCGCAGATGTTTTACGTGGCCTACTTCAGGACTGGCGCGAATGCCGAGCGGTGGCCGGTGACGTTCTTTTATAACGGCGGCCCGGGCAGCTCCACGATGTGGCTGCATTTGGGTTCGGTGGGACCCAAGTTTGTCGAGACCAACGGCGACACACATCTTCCCGGAGCTCCCTACAAGCTGCTCGACAATTCTGATTGCCTGCTCGACACCAGCGACCTGGTGTTCATCGACATGCCGGGTACAGGCTTTGGGCGGCTGGCAGGCAAGGACGCCGGCAAGGCTTTCTGGGGTGTGGATCAGGATGCGGGCGCGTTCGCACGGTTCATTGTGCGCTTTCTCACCAAGTACAACCGATGGAATTCGCCCAAATATCTTTTCGGCGAGAGCTATGGGACCACGCGCTCCGCGGTGCTGGCGAACCTGCTCGAAAACGGGATGAATATCGACCTGAACGGCGTGATGCTGCTGGGCGAAATCCTCGATTTCCCGGCCGGGGTGGGCGTGAGCGGAGGAGGCGCCGGAAACGACCTGCCTTACGAGCTGGCTTTGCCCACCTATGCGGCAACGGCATGGTTTCATAAAAAACTATCGCCGCAACCTCCGGCCCTGGACCCGTTCCTGAAACAGGTTGAGGACTTCGCCATGGGCGAGTACATGCGCGCGCTGGCCCAGGGCACGTCTCTGAGCGATGCGGAAAAGCAGCAGGTGGCGGAGAAACTTCACGAATATACCGGCCTGCCGGTGGCTTATCTGATCAAGGCGAACCTGCGCGTGAGCGGAGGCGAGTTCGAGAAGACCTTTGCGGAAAGCGAAGACATGACCACGGGGCGGTACGATACGCGATTCCTGGGTCCGACGATCGATCCTCTGAGCGAAAGCGCGGAGTACGATCCGCAGAGCGCGGCCATCAGCTCGGCGTATGTTTCGATGATCAACACCTATCTTCGCGACGATCTGAAGTATGGCGCCGGCCAGACCTATTTGGCCCAGGCGCTATTCGATGGCGTCCGTTGGGACTGGACGCGCAAGGGACAGGGCGGCTTTGGCGACGTGCTCGGGGTCAACGTGAGCTCGGATCTGGCCGACGCCATGAAGACCAACCCGCACCTGAAGGTGATGGTGAACGACGGCTACTACGATCTGGCCACGCCTTTTTATGGGGCGTATTACACGGAAGAGCATTTACCGATTCCGCAGTCGCTCACCCAAAACATCGAATTCGACTGGTACCAGTCAGGGCACATGGCGTATGTGCGGGATGAATGCCGGAGACAACTGCACGACCGGGTGGCGGCGTTCATTCGCGGCTCAGAGAGCGCGGGGAAGTAGGAATCAGGAAGTAGGAATCAGGAAACAGGGGTCAGGGGTCAGAGAACAGGGAGTTGGCGAGGTTGGTTCCCTGGTTTCGCTTTATCCTGGCGGCCAGGTCATGGGCCTGCCTCCGAGCAGGTGCAGGTGGATATGATCGACTGTCTGGCCACCCTCTTCGCCGGTATTCACCACGATGCGATAGCCGTTCCCCAAGCCTTTTTTGCGGGCGATATCGGCAGCCGCCAGGAGGAGATGGCCCAGCAAGTCCCGTTGGCTCTGGTCTGCCTCAGCAAGCGACCCGATATGCTCCCGCGGCACGATCAGCACGTGCACCGGCGCCTGGGGGTTGACGTCGGCAAAGGCGTAGCCGAGATCGTCCTGGTACACCGCCGTAGAGGGAATTTTGCCGTCGATGATCTTGCAAAAGGTGCAGCTCATAGCGTGATCAGTGTACACGGGCGGTTTTCCGGCTGGGGACGGCGCGCTGCCAAAAAAATCCGCTGCTTCAGGATGGCGAGTTTCACATCGGGCCGGGTTTCCCGAGGTGGAACCGGGGATGGCGGCTGAATCAGTGAATTTTCTACTGGACATACGGAGAGCGCGCCGCCTGATTTAGTCGGCCGCCGCCTTATCGGCGGCGCCAGCCTCCGATTTGAAGATCGGCTTCCTCATAATCCAGACGAACGGTATGGTGATGACCAACAGGAAGGCCATGACGCGAAAGCCGTCGAGATAACTCAGCGCGGAAGCGTGCTCAAGCAATTGACGATAGAGCAGACCGAGCGCCTGATGCGCTGCTCCCCCAGAGCTTGCACTGCGTTGCCCTAGATAGCTTTCGAGCTCCGCGAGCAGGCGAACCGAAAGACCGTGCTCATGCGCTGTCGAAGCGGCCAACCGGAGCTGGTGGAACTGTTCGCGGCGCGCTTCAAATGCCGTGAACACGGAGATGCCGATCCCGGCGCCGAGGTTTCTGGCAAGGGCAATCAGGCTGGTGGCGTAGCCCATTTCTTCTTGCGGAATAGGGTCGACGGTGATGGTGGCCAGGGGAACGAACATGAACGACAATCCCGCGCCCATGACCACCTGCGGCCAGACGAAATTCCACGGGCCGGCGTTCAAATTCAAATACGAAAACAGGTAGGCGCCGATGCCTGAGACCAGGAGACCGCAGGTCAACAGCGCGCGCATATCCCAGCGCTTGCCGATCAGATAACCGGCGATGGGCATCATCACCAGGGTGGCGATGCCCCGCGGGGAATTCCATGCCCCTGCAGTGATCGCCGGAAAACCAAGCAACTCCTGCATAAAGAGAGGCAGCAGGACGATGCTGCCGTAAAGGGAAAAGAAGAGGACCAGGGAAAGACACGTGCCGGTGGCGAAGGTGCGGTAGCGAAAGAGGCTAAAGTGCACAACGGCGTTGCGCGCGTGCAATTCCCAGAGCGTGAAGGCGATGAGGCCGATGACCGCGATGACCGACATGGCGACGATGAAATGGGAGCCGAACCAGTCGTCTTCCTGGCCTTTATCGAAGACCACCTGAAGCGCCATGATGCCGATGGCCAGCAATCCCATGCCCCAGTAGTCGATCCCGGTCGAGGTGCGGCGGATATAGGGCGGATCGAAGACGTAGGTCCACACCAAATAAATGCCGATGAGGCTGATGGGCACATTAATGAAGAAAACCCAGCGCCACGAATAATCGGTGGTGAGCCAGCCGCCCAGCACCGGAGCGACGATGGGCGCGATGACGATGCCGACGCCCCAGAAAGCCATGGCGTGCCCACGTTCTTCGCGGGGAAAGGCTTCGAGCATGATGGCGCGCGAGGTGGGTTGCAGAGAGCCGCCTGCCGCGCCTTGCAGCACACGGAAGAAAACCAGGGCGGGCAGCGTGGGGGCCAAGCCGCAGAGGATGCTCGCCGCCGCGAACCCGGCAATGCTCATCATGAGCAGGCGCCTGCGGCCGAAGTAATTGGCCAGCCATCCGGAAAGAGGCAGGATGATGGCGTTGGCGACCAGATAGGACGTCAGCACCCAGGTGGCTTCGTCGACAGATGCGGAAAGATTGCCCGCAATATAGGGAAGGCTGACGTTGATCGCCGAGGTGTCGACCAACTCCATGACGGCGGCGGTCATCACCGCGATGGCGATCATCCAGCGCGTCCATTTGTCGGCTTCTACGCCGATCTTGTGGACGTTGCTTTCTGAACCGGCGCGTGGCTTCTCCTCTGCCATGGGCTTTATTGCGATCAGCATTCATGGTACGGGAGATGGCCCGCAAAGCGAAAAGCAGCTTATGCGGCGGGTCGCGGGGCGCGAGGCGGCGGCAAATCGTCCCGTGATCATCGCGAGGCGTTGCCCGACGCCCCGAGGCAGGCCGACTGATGCAGCGGTACAATGCTCTCGTATTTTGGGCTTGTGTATTTTGGCTTGCGCAATTTGGACTTGGGTGGTTTGGGCGTCAGCTTACGGCAAAGGCCGAGGCAAGGAGGAGGTCGATGGGCGGGGAAAACTATTCGCGGCGAAGCTTTCTGAAGACGGCGATGGCCGGCGTGGCAGCCGGCGCGGGAGCGGGCGACGGGTGGTCCCAGCGCGATCAGGCCGCAAGCGGCTGCGAACAGTGCGGTTCGGACTATGAGCCTCCGCCACAGCAACAGGGCAACAACCTGAATCTGATCGTGATTGTGAGCGACACCTTTCGCCACGATAACCTGGCGTGCTACGGCCCCAAGTGGCTGGAGAATCTGGAAACGCCGAATCTCGACCGCTTTGCCGAAAAGGCGGTGGTCTTCAACGACGCTTACGCGGAGGGAATGCCCACGATCGTCATACGCCGCACCCTTTATACCGGGCGCCGCGCCATTCCCTGCTCTTACTTTCCGCAGCCGGATAATGTGCAGCTTCCGGGCTGGCATCCGATGTACCACGAAGATGTGACGCTGAGCGAAACGCTGCTCGCCTCAGGGTATTTGACGGCGCTCATCAGCAGCCTTTATCACGAATTCAAGCCGGGGCGGAACTTTCAGCGCGGGTTTCAGAGTTGGAGGTGGGTGCGCGGCCTGGAATGGGATAGCTACGGAACCTCGCCGCACCACCTGCTGGATGTGAGCGACCTGGTCTCGCCCGAGTATATGGCCCGCTTTCCCGCCCTGCACGAACAATTGAGCCAATACAAAGCCAACCGCAATTTGTGGCGGCAGAAGGGGGAATCGGTCACGCAGATCGCCGTCGAGGAAGCCATCCGCTGGCTGAACGACAATCACGATCAGCGGCCGTTTTATCTGCACGTGGAGCTGTTCAATTCCCATGAGCCATGGGATCCTCCGCGGCGCTTTCTCGAAAAATATATGCCCAACGCCAAGGGCCCCAGCTTCATCGAGCCGCCGTACGACACGGTTCCGCTTGCCGACGAGATCAAGCAGCGATTCCGCGCGAATTACGCCGGCTCAGTGAATG
Organism: Acidobacteriaceae bacterium; assembly: GCA_030040115.1. GTDB lineage: Bacteria > Acidobacteriota > Terriglobia > Terriglobales > Acidobacteriaceae > Telmatobacter. Next base: position 9,672 of record JASHUH010000053.1, read on the forward strand.
ACGTGGATTACTGGGTGGGCAATCTGCTCAACACCATGGACCACTGGGGCCTGTTTGATCACTCAGTGGTCGTGTTCATGTCGGACCACGGCACGATGCTGGGCGAACACGGACAATTTCTGAAAGGGCCGGACAAATTGCGCGGCCAGGTGACGCACGTTCCACTGTTGATCCACGCGCCGGGCGGCCCTGGCGGCAAAAAGGTGGATGGATTTGCGCAGATCCCCGACGTGACGCCGACGGCGCTCCATCTGCTTGGGTTGCAGCCGCCTCCCCGCGTCAGCGGCGCGAACCTGTGGCCGCTGGCGACGGGAGATACGCGCGCCATCCGCGATGACGTGGTGCAAACCTATGGATGGGTGGGCGCGGTGCGCACCAAGGAGTGGAGTTATAGCGAAATCTGGAAGCCCGAAGCCCACCAGGATCAATATCACGTGCTGCCCGGCGCCCCGCTGAGCGTTTACAAGCCGCAGCTCTACAACCTTGAAAAAGATCCCAACGAACTGAACGATGTGGCCGATCGCCATCCTGACGTGGCGCGACAAATGTCATCGAGAATGAAGGACTACATCGCGTCGGGCGAAGGAAAGACGTTGGGCAGCTTCAATGGCAAGCCCAGCCTTAACACAAGCGAGGGTCTTTATTCCAAGTGAAGCAGTCTTCGCTGTGGCGCGCCGCGCGCCGATGGCGAAAGCTGGTGCGCGGCTGCGCTTCTCGATCGCGGCATTCGCAAGCGGATGGGCGGATGCCAGCGCGGGCCGCGGCGTACAATGCTTGGGTAACTCAGCGTGAACGATTAACTGAGCTGGGTGGGAGAAAATGTCCGAAACCATCGATTGGCCGCAGTTGGGACGGTCGCACCGAGCCCGCGCCCGCATGCTGATTTTGCTCGTTGTCCTGGTCATAGCTCTTGTCATCGCGGGCCAAGCCGCCATCTCCTACTGGGTCGATCTTCTGTGGTTCGGTTCGCTGGGCTACGCAGGCGTGTACTGGAAGACGCTGTGGCTGGAGTGGGGCGTCTTTGCGGCTTTCGCGGCGATCACCTTCGCGGTCCTCTATGGAGCGTTTGCCGCGCTCAAGCGCGCCCACGGCGCCGATTTGCCGGTGAGGCGCACCATTTTCCTGGGCGGCCAGCCCGTGGATTTGCCCGTGGAGCGCGTGCTGAGCTGGGGCGCATTGGGCATTGCGCTGCTGATCGCGCTGGCCACCGGCGGGGCGATGAAGTCCCAGTGGCCGGAATTGGCGCTCTACTGGTACGCGCCGCACACGGCC
>JASHUH010000054.1 GCA_030040115.1 Acidobacteriaceae bacterium
CCCCGCTCACTTTTGGCGCGCTCACCGCGGTTACGTGGTCAACATCGACCACATTCGCGAGGTTGTGCCTTGGTTTAAATCCACTTACCAGTTGCGCATGAACGACAAACAGCAGACCGAGATTCCCGTAAGCCGCGCCCAAACCCGCCGGCTCAAGGAACTGTTCAGCCTGTAGCCGACCTTCACCGCAGCCAGGGAAAAAGGCTGCGCCTTGACCGTCCCCCCGTTTATCCCGCAATAGCCGGCCGCGGAAAAACGGCTCGGCCAATCTTTTTGCACCGTATTCGCATCCGGTTCACCCTCCTTTGACAGGCCCTGGCCGATACTGCTGGCGTGATCCCATCCATGCCACTCAGCCTCTTTCCGGGTTCTACGCCGGCCGTAGAACTCGCGTCCCGAAACGATTTTTCCTCACTGCCCGTTGCCGCCCTCCCGTCCATCCATGCGGAGATGGGCCATTACCGGCTGCGCTTCGCCGAAAGCAGCGCCGACCGGAAGGCCGCCTATCGGCTGCGCTTCAAAGTCTTCAATCTGGAGCTGGGCGAAGGCCTGGAAAGCTCCTACCTGACCGGCCTCGACACCGATCGTTTCGATCCCTTCTGCGTGCATCTCATCGTCGAAGACCAGCTCAGCCGCCGCGTCGTCGGCGCCTACCGCATGCAGTCGGGCGCGTCCGCGGCGCGTCATCTCGGCTACTACTCCGAGCAGGAATTCCATCTCGCTCCCTACGAACCGCTGCGTCCCGGCGTCCTGGAGCTGGGCCGCGCCTGCATTGACCGCGAGCACCGCACCCCCGAGGTGCTTACGTTGTTGTGGCGCGGCATTGCGCAGTATGCTGACGGCATGGGACTGCGTTATTTACTGGGTTGCTCCTCGCTTCATTCGAACGACCCGGCCGAAGGCTGGCGGATGTACCGCCGCCTCGCGCAATTCCGCGTCGCGCCGGAGTTCGAGACCGTCCCCACCGCGGCCTACGCCTGCCCGGTGGAGCAGGGCGCGGCCCATCCCGGGCAATCTTCGCCGGCTTACGGGTCCTTGCCGCTCTTCCCCATGAAGGCGCCTAAATTGCTTAAGACCTACCTCGCCATCGGCGCGCGCATCGCTGCTCCGCCCGCCTGGGATCGCGAGTTTCGCACCATCGATTTCCTCACTCTGCTCGATCTTCACCAACTTTCCTCGGCGGCGCGCAACCGCTTCCTGGAGCCGCTTGCGCAGTGAGGGAATCGTAAGACTGCGGCGCGCCGCAGCCCTCGCCGCGTCGCTTGTTCTTTGCGTTCTCCACTTCTGGCGGCTGTGCCTCCGCGGCCCGCTCACCCTCGAACGCCGCGCCCTCTGGGCGCAAATCTCCGCGCGCCGCGTGCTCATCGCCCTCGGCATCGAGGTGCGCATGGAGGGTCAGCCGCCCGCGCGCGGCCTGGCCGTCTCCAACCACCTCAGCTATCTCGATGTCATCGCCTTCTCGGCCGCCATGCCTTGTTTCTTCGTCTCCAAAACCGAAGTCCGCCGCTGGCCTTTCTTTGGCAAAGCCGCGCGCTCCGGCGGGACCATCTTCCTCGATCGCACCAGCCATTCCAGCGCCGTGCTCGTCGCCCATGAAATCGCCGAGCGGCTCAAGCTCCCAGTTCCGGTGCTGCTCTTTCCTGAGGGGACGACCACAGACGGCGCGCAGGTTCTGCATTTTCATTCTCGGCTGATCGATCCCGCCATCCAGGATCGCGCGCCCATCACCGCCTGCGCCATTCGTTTCGCCGCTGCAGCCGATGGCGGGCGCCTCGCCGAGCGCGAGCTCTGCTGGTTCGGCGACCAGGCCTTTTTGCCGCATCTTTGGAAGGTTCTCGGCCTCGCCGGTTTCTCCGCCGAGATCCGCTTTGGCGAGCCGCGCGTCTACACCAGCCGCCATTTCGCCGCCGAACAGACGCATGCCCAAGTCACCGCCATGCGCCGTGACTCAAGCAGTTTTCTCAACCAGCTGCGAGCAGAAAGAAATTAGGGCCTGCGCCATCCACCCCAATAGTGTTAGCAGGCCCTAAGCCCTCAGCGCATCCTCAGCCGTCGCAATGATTTCCGCCCCAATCGCCAGGCTCGCCGTCGCGGCCGGACTGGGCGCGTTGAGTACGTGCAGCGCGCCCGGCTGGCGCACAAAGTAGAAATCGTCCACCAGTTGGCCGGCGGGCGAAAGGGCCTGGGCGCGCACCCCCGCGCCTCCGGGCGCGAGATCGTCGATCCGCACCTCGGGAACCAGCCGCTGCAGTGAGCGGCAAAAAAGCTCCTTGCTGAAGGAGCGCCTTAACTCCGCCCAGCACATGGCCGGATAGCGGAGAAAAAACCTCCAGAAACCGCGATAGGTGAGAGTCTCAACCGTGTCGCGTAAAGAGAAATCCGTTTTTCGATAGCCTTCGCGCGCGGTGGCGAGCACCGCGTTGGGGCCCGCTTCGATCCCGCCGTGAATCAGCCGCGTAAAATGCACGCCCAGGAACGGGAAACTGGGATCGGGCACGGGATAAATCAGGTTTCTCACCAGTTGCTGGCGCTCCGGCCGCAGCTTGTAATATTCGCCGCGGAAAGGCACGATCTTGGCCGGGTCGTGGTTGCCCGCCATGCGGCTCACACGGTCGCAGTGCAGCCCTGAACAATTGATCAGGAAATCGGCTTCGAAGTCGCCGCTC
>JASHUH010000055.1 GCA_030040115.1 Acidobacteriaceae bacterium
GTCCGCCACGGGGCCGAGAAGGCCGTCGTCTCCTGCGTCTTCGAGTCCACCCCCGGCGCCGAAGCCATCCTCGAACAAAACGGCATCGACGCCGACGGCCCCGACATCATCCTGCGTCGCGAAATTTTCTCCACCGGCAAAGGCCGCGTCTTTGTCAACAATCAGCCCGCCACCGTCGCCGTCCTCAAGCAGCTCGCGCCCGAGTTGGCCCTGGTCCACGCCCAAACCGAGACTCTTTCCAGCTTCGATCAATCCCAGCAACGGATCCTCCTCGACCGCTTCGCCGCCATTTCCACGCGGGCCGTCGCCCAAGCTCACGACCGCTGGCGCGCCGCCCAAACAAAACTCGACGACCTGCTCCAAGGCGAGCAGGACCGCCTGCGCATGGTCGATCTCTGGACCTACCAGCGCCAGGAAATCGAGTCCGCCCATCTCCAGCCCGGCGAAGACGAAGCCCTCGCAACCGACAAGCGTGTCCTCGCCAACGCCGAAAAACTCTACGCCGCCGCCATGAGCGCCTTCGACCAGCTCTACGAGGGCGGCGCCAGCGCCGAAGCCGCTCTCCGCGCCGCCCTCCGCAATGTTGAAGAACTCGCCCGCTACGACGCCCGTTTTACTGAGTCCGCGCAGCAGCTCGCCTCCGCCCGCGCCGTCGTCGCCGATGTCGCCGCCACCCTGCGCGATTACGCCGCAGGCATCGACGCCTCGCCCGACCGCCTCGCCGAAATCGAAGACCGCCTCGCCCTTCTCGATCGCCTCAAGCGCAAATACGGCCACTCCGTCGCTGAAATCATCGCCTTTGGCGAAGACGCAGCCCGCAAGCTTGCCGAAGTCGAAGACCGCGACGACATCCTCAAAGCGCTCCGCGCCGCTCTCGAACAAGCGTCAAAGGAGTATCAAAAAGCCGCCGCGATCCTCACCGCCGAGCGCCGCGCCGCCGCCCAAAAGCTCACCCGCCTTGCCGAAGCCCAAATCAATTCCCTTGCCATGAAGGCCCACTTCCAAGTCGCTGTCGAATCCGCCGATTCTTCAGCCAGTTCGATGGGGGGTACGGCCTCGGGGGCAACGCGCTCGGAGGGTACGGGTTTGCAGGGTACGGGCTTTAGCCCGTACATGGAAGCTTCAGACTCGGAGGGGGCTTCAGCCCCTGAGGGAAACTCCGCCTGGACCGCTCACGGCTGGGATCGCATCGAATTCCGCATCGCCACCAACCCCGGCGAACTTCTCAAGCCCCTCATCGAAATCGCCTCCGGCGGCGAATTGTCCCGAGTTCTGCTCGCTCTTAAAGTGACAGTTGAAGAAAGCTCGACCAAAATCAACAAAAACCGCCCTACTCCGCGCACCCTCGTCTTCGACGAAATCGATATCGGCATCGGTGGCCGCGCCGCCGAAGCCGTGGGCCAAAAACTCAAAGCCCTTGGCCGCGTCCAGCAGGTCCTCTGCGTTACCCACCTGCCCCAGATCGCCGCCTTCGCCGACCAGCATCTGGCGGTCGAGAAGCGCGAAACCCCGAACCGGACTAAAACCCAGATCCGCACCCTCGACGATCAGGCTCGCACCCGTGAAGTCGCCCGGATGTTAAGCGGGGCCAAAGTCACGGAAACCAGTCTCCAGCACGCCGCCCAAATGATCGCCGCCAGCCGATAGAAGCGAGCGGCGCCCTCCCTGGTTGATACACTCGGAATGCGATGAACCTCGACAAGCTGCAGGAAAGCATCGAGCGGTGCTTCGCCGCCGGGCCGGCCGCTGCCCAGGACCCCGCCGCCGTGCCTGCCTTTCTCGAATTGCGTGCGGCGCTCGAAGCCGGCCAGGTGCGCGCCGCCTCGCCCGACGCGGAATCGACCACCGGCTGGCGCGTGAACGCCTGGGTCAAGCAGGGCATCCTGCTCGGCTTCCGGCTCGGCGCGCTGGAAGAGATGCCGCCGGCTCACGGCAGGCCTTCTTCCCAGACCGAAACCACTCCCGATGCCCCCTCGCCGGGCGCACTTCCGCACCCGCTCGCATTCGTTGACAAGAACACCTATCCCGCGCGCCGTTTCACCGCCGCCGATGGCGTGCGCCTTGTCCCCGGCGGCTCTTCGGTGCGCGCCGGCGCCTTCCTGGCGCGCGGCGTGGTGTGCATGCCGCCCATGTACATCAACGCCGGCTCCTATGTGGACGAGGGCTCGATGGTCGACTCCCACGCCTTGGTCGGCTCCTGCGCGCAAATCGGCAAACGCGTGCATTTGAGCGCGGCGGCGCAGATCGGCGGCGTTCTCGAGCCGGTGAACGCCAGCCCGGTGATTGTTGAAGACGATGTCCTGGTGGGCGGCAATTGCGGCGTCTACGAGGGAACCATCGTGCGGCGGGGCGCCGTGCTCGCCGCCGGGACCATCCTCACCCGCGGCACGCCGCTCTTCGATCTGGCCGGCGAGCGAATCCTCAGAGCCACGCCCGATTTACCCCTCATCGTTCCCGCAAACGCGGTCGTCGTCCCCGGCGCGCGCGCCATCGCCAAAGGCAAAGGCCGGGACTGGGGACTAAGCCTCTACGCCCCCGTCATCGTGAAATATCGCGACGACAAGACCCACTTGAGCACCGCTCTCGAAGACCTGTTGCGCTAAAAAATGACGGCTGAAACGGAAATCATGAACCTCCAAACGGGCTGCCCGCTGAATCCTCCAGCGGAAAGCGGGCGCGCACCTCGTACTTGGAACCTGCCGGCGATAGGTGGCTCTCGTAGAGAAGGAACTCCCGGGCGACAAAGCTCGTGAACGCCGGCTGGGCGTGGATTCCGGCTTGGAGCTGGCGAAGCTGGCGTCCGCGGTCATCGCGCTTTGAGCGCGCCAGCGTGATGTGGGGATGAAATGGACGGGCTTCGGACGCAAATCCGCAGGGCTCAGTAGCCCCAACCACGCGCTGCTGGAGCGCAATGAGTTCAGGCGTAAGCGCGACATCCGCAAAGAATACTCCGGCGCGGTCGAAAAATCCCAGCGCGCCCAACTGCACTTTAAATCCCGCCGCGTGCACCTCACCCAGCCGCGCCGTCAGGCAGTCGTACCGATCCGGGCTGGCGTTGCCCAAAAATTGCAGGGTAATATGCCAGGATTCGGGCGCCGCCCAGCGCAGGTTCCCGGCCTTGGCGCGCAGCCGCGGGCATAAAGCATCCAGTTCGGCAACCACGGATTTCGATAGGGGCACGCCGATAAAGAGCCGCATACGGGCTTAGTGTAAGGCGATTCCACGAGCCACGCGTGGCCGCCTGTGCCCGAATGCGCCTAAGCGACCGCGCTCGGCGCAGCTTGCTCTTCGGCTTCCAGCTTGCTTCCCACTTCGGCCGCGGCTTGCGCCAGCACCCGGTGATGGATCGTAAACAACGCCAGTTCCAGGCGGTCGCTCACCCCGGTCTTATCGTAGACGGAACGCAGATAATTTTTGATCACCTGTTCGGTGGTCTTCAGCCGCAGGGCAATTTCCCGGTTCTTGCAGCCTTGCACGATCAATGCCACAATTCGCATTTCCTTGGGCGTGAGCCGGTCCCTGACCCGCGTGCCCACCAGGTCCTGTTCCGGCGATCCCGGTTGCAACACCTGTTGCGGGTACCAGATTTCGCCCGCCGCCACCCGGCGCACGCACTCCGCCAGCGCCGGTCCGGTGACGCTGCGGAAGACCACCCCGCGAAACCCCTGTTGCAGATAGCTGCTGGCAGGTTCGGTGTTTTCCGCAATCACGATGCCGCGGCTGCCGGTGGTTTCAAGCAGCATCAGCAAGCGCGTCACATCGGGATGCAACGAGGACGCAAACAGCACAATGGAACCCGGGAATGTCGAAATCGCGTGATACATCCGGTCCACGTCGGTGCATTGAGCGATGATGCGCAAATCCTCGTCCATCGCCAGCACCTTGGCGGTGCCGGCGCGAAATATGGCCTGGGAATCGGCCAGGATGATCTTATTCATGACTCGTCCCCCGCCTGCTCGCATTCGTCATCCGAAAACCCTCGCGTCACCACTTTTTCTCAATTCCGAACTCCGGCCCGCTCCACCATGGCCCGTTCTGTGGCTCCATTCAAGACTATCGGCAAGGCAGCACAAGTCTTGGCAATGTCCACCTTTGCAACACAGCCAACCTCTCCATCTTCCGCCGCCCGCGAGGCGTCCGATGAGTCACCACCTACAGTATGTTTCCCAGGACTGAGATTATAGCCTGCCTGTGCAAGCTTCCAGTAAAAAATTGCGCAAAGCGGACCCGTGCGACCCATTCGCGCAAACCGCATTTCTCCTTCTGCTGTACAGCGAAGGCGGGACTCAACGGTGAATTCCCGCAAAGAATCGCGCCCTCGATCGAAATCGCAAGGGCTCCCTGTGAGGGAGAACCGCCCTGGCGCCCCGAAATGGTGTGCCTGGGCCTTACACTGAGCATGAGCCCATATGACCAGGCCGATTTTGCTCGCGGTCGACGACGATCTGAGCGTCCTTGAGGCGGTGGTGCAGGACCTGCGCCGGGAATACGGAAATGTGTACCGCGTTCTGCGCGCCGCCAGCGGCCAAGCCGCGCTGGATACGTTAAGCCAGCTCAAAACGCGCCAGGAGCCGGTGGCGCTTCTCATCAGCGATCAGCGCATGCCTGGCGTCACCGGAGTTGAGTTCCTCGAACGCGCCCGCGCCCTCTATCCCGACGCACGCCGTGTGCTCCTGACCGCATACGCTGACACCGAGGCGGCCATCCGGGCCATCAACTCCGCCCGCATCCACTATTACCTGAATAAGCCATGGGATCCGCCCGAGGAAAAACTCTATCCCGTCATCGCCGATCTGCTCGACGATTGGCAGGCCGGCTACCGGCCCCCATTCGAGGGATTGCGCGTCATTGGCCACCGCTGGTCTCTCAAGGATCACAAGGTCCGCAATTTCCTCTCCCGGAACCACGTGCCTTACCGCTGGTTCGACGTCGCCGGGGATCCCGAGGTGGTGCAACAGTTGACCGACCGCCAAATGGATCCTGAACGCTTGCCCGTGGTCATTTTCCCCGACGGAAGCGCTCTGATCGACCCCGAGCCCGACGCCCTGGCCGCGCGTGTGGGCTTGAAGATCCAGGCCGCTCAGGACTTCTATGATCTGGTTGTCATCGGCGCCGGCCCAGCCGGCCTGGCGGCCGCCGTCTACGGCGCCAGCGAAGGCTTGGGCACATTGGTCGTCGAACCTGAAGCCCCCGGCGGACAGGCCGGCTCGACGTCGAAAATCGAGAATTATCTTGGCTTTCCTTCCGGCCTCACGGGCGCCGAACTGGGCCGCCGCGCCCACACGCAAGCCTCGCGCTTTGGGGCCGAGTTCGTCGTGCAGCGAGCCGTCGGCTTGCGCGTCGACGGCCAATACCGGTTTGTCCAGCTAGCCGACGGGCGCGAGATCTCCAGCCACGCCGTGCTCCTGGCCCCAGGCGTCCAGTACCGCAAGCTCGAGGTCCCCGGCGCGGACAGGTTGACCGGCCGCGGCTTTTACTACGGCGCCGCACTGGTTGAAGCTGTGGCTTGCAAAGGAGAAGATGTTTTCGTGGTTGGAGGAGCCAATTCCGCGGGTCAAGGGGCCTTGCATTTCGCCAAATTTGCCCGCCACGTAACAATGTTGGTGCGCGGAGAGGGACTTTCCGCCACCATGTCGAAATATTTGATCGATGAAATCTCCCGAACATCGAATATTACGTTAGAGGCGAGCACGCAAGTGCTCGAAGCCCTCGGCGAAGAACGCCTGGAGGCCATCAAGGTGCGTGGGCCGGAAGGGGAGCGATGCCTGCCAGCCACGTCGGTGTTCGTTTTCATCGGCGCCGCGCCCGGAACTGCGTGGCTGCCGGCATGCGTCTTGCGCGATGAGAAGGGATTTTTGCTCGCCGGGCCAGACCTGCGGACCGATGGCAAACTGCCCGAAGTCTGGCGTGAGCCCCGCGAGCCGTTCCTGCTCGAAAGCAGCGTGCCGGGCATCTTCGTGGCCGGTGACGTCAGGCACGGTTCGGTGAAGCGCGTAGCTTCGGCTGTGGGCGAGGGTTCTATCGCGGTGC
>JASHUH010000056.1 GCA_030040115.1 Acidobacteriaceae bacterium
AACATATCCGGGAGTGAATGCGGACGGAACCCTCGGCAGCGCGGCGGCTGTGCCGATGGCTTTTACCTGTCAGGGCGGAGTGGCCGGGACGACATGGACGCAAACGGCTACTTCTGCCACATACACGGCTGAAAATTCCGCCGCCGTCAGCACCTTATCGAGCGGGATACAAAATCCAAGCTGGCAAGGCCCGCCTAGCGTAATATATGCGGATGTCCTCACACCCCCCAGATGCGGCACGGCAAACAACGTGGCGACCACGACAGCGCCGGCTTTGGGTTCATCCCCTCCCCAGCCCCTATGCCCGAGCGGGGCAAATGCGTCGGCTGTTTCGGGCAGCGGGCCGTGGGCATGGACATGCACGGATAGCGTAAGCGGTGGCCAATCAAACTGCTCGGCCCTGGTTTTGGGAGTATGCGGTACTGCGGCTGGAGTTCCGGTTACCAGTTTGACGTCAACATCCAGCAACCTTTGCAACTCTACCGACACCGAGGCTGGTTTTGTTACCAACAGCGATGGCTCGTGGAGCTGGACCTGCACGGGACCGGGCACCGGCGGCGCGACCGTGAGCTGCACTGCGCCGCTTATGGGATCGTGCGGTTCTGCGAACGGCGTGACTGTATCTGTTGCGCCGACAGTATTTGTTTAGCGTGAATGCGCGGGATTGAGGTTCAGGGCGCGCGGCTGGGGTAAGCACAGCAGTCGGCCCAGCAAGGGGATAGCAGAGCGATGCTGTTGTCGGCAGGTCTCGAAAACGCTGAGCAAGATGCTTTGGGTGCGAGCCCCGGCCGTGGCGCGATTGCCTCCCCATACTTTGCGCGTGACCAGCATGGGAGGAATCGCTGGTTCAGCGCGCCGGTTGGTGGCTTCCAGACCGGGACAGTACAGAAAAGTGAACAGCGCGTCGCGCTCCCGCGCCAGATGCCGCGCCAAGCGTTGATGCTGCAACGGGGCTGGGAGATCTCGCGGCATTACGCCATTTTCGCCATGCCCGTCGCCTACCTGATAGACCAAAAGGGTGTCATTGCCCATGATGTGGCAGTAGGAGTCGATAACATCTAGGACTTGCTGGCCGGTATTCCCAGAACGAAAGAACAAATGGTCCTCTGACGAATTTTGTGCTAATTTGTGCTAACGATCTGCGGAACGTGCGTTTTTGTCGTATTCATTGCCTTTTATAATCTGTAACTTACGTCGAATCAAAAAGCGCGCGCCGTTCAATCCCCCAACAGATCACCGGCAGCGGCTTGGGAATGCGAATTTCCAAGCCGCTGTTGTTTTTTGAGCAGAAAGACCGCATCGCAATGTCCTGCGGACGCATTTCCCCGCTCCCGGCGCCGGCGCACAGCATCCCGCGAGCAAACAGCGGCGCGCGCCGCCGCATCCCATAGCAAGGTAAATATAGAGGCGCAAATGATCCAATTCAGAGGGACGATGATCCAGTTCATCCTGCAGAATTGGCAACACTTGCTGTGGTCCGCTGGCATTCTGGCCGCAGCCATCGCGGCCGGGTTTCTGGCCCGGGCGATTGTTTTCTGGCTGCTCCGGCGGTTCGACCGGCGGAAAGGCAGCATCATTGGGCGCTCACTGGTGCTGCACGGCAAAGGCCCCACGCGCTGGATTTTCCCGCTGCTGGCGATTGTCTGTGTCTTGCCCGGCCTTCCGCTGCCGCACATCGTCATGGCGGCGATCGAGCACATTTCGAGCATTGGGCTGATTGCCGCCATCGCCTGGCTGGTCATCCTTTTAGTTGACATCACCTCCGACGTTCTATCCGATCGCTACCGCATCGATGTGGCTGACAACCTGATGGCGCGGCGGGTTCAAACCCAGTTCCAAATGCTGCACCACATCGTGGTTGTGCTGGTCGCGGTGGTCGCGCTGGCGGTGATGCTGATGACGTTTCCCGCGATCAACCACATTGGCGAGAGCGTTCTGGCCTCCGCGGGCCTCGCCAGCCTGGTGGTGGGCATGGCCATGAAAGGGACGCTCGAAAATCTGATTGCCGGCGTGCAAATCGCTTTCACGCAACCCTTCCGCATGGGCGACGCGGTAGTGATCGAAGGCAATTGGGGATGGATCGAGGAAATTGGCACCATGTTCGTGGTGGTGAAGATATGGGACTTGACCCGGCTGGTCATTCCGCTCTCTTATTTTTTGCAAAACTCGTTCCAAAACTGGACGCGCACCAGCGCCGAACTCCTCGGCTACACCTATCTTTTCACGGATTACACCGTACCCGTGGAGGCGGTGCGCGCGGAGCTCAAGACCATTTGCGAATCGACGCCGCTTTGGGGCGGCAAGGTTTGCGGGGTGCAGGTTTCGGATTCGGACCGCTACACCATGCAGTTGCGCGCGCTGATGGATGCCCGCAACTCCGGCGACGCCTGGGACCTTCGCTGCCTGGTGCGCGAAAAGCTGATCGATTTCCTGCAGAAGAACTATCCCGGCAGCCTGCCGCGGTATCGCGGTGAGCTCGAGACGAAGTCTCCGGACGGGGCTCTGCTTAAAAACGAGGGCGGTCCCAACCGAGGCCGAGAGCGAGTCACGCTTCCGGGAACACCCGTGCGGTAGGCGCAACCGCGCCTGCTTCCCAACTCTATGCAGGTCGAGCTATCATGGGCCTCCATGTTTCCTTACGACCCGTCTCTGCTTTCCGCCGTCGCCGCATGCCCGCAAACCATTGCCGATGTGGTCCAGACGCTCGAAAACATTCAGGCCATATGCGCCGACGGCGACGGCCTCAAGTGGTTCAATGGCCTCTACCTCCAGGTGACGCAAGCGGTCGAGGCGCGTGGCGCATTGGCGCCCACCGGTGCGGGCGGATTCTCAGATCCGCCATGGATTGCCGGCCTGGACGTCACGTTTGCGGGTTTCTACCTCAACGCGTTACGGGATTCGCTCTCGGGTGCCGCGACTCCGGGCTGTTGGCAAGCGCTGTTCGCCGCGCGCAACCAGACTGCGATCGCCCGCATCCAGTTCACTTTGGCTGGAATCAACGCTCACATCAATCACGATCTTCCACAGGCGTTGGTCGCCACCTGCCGGGCGTTTGACGATCCGCCGCAACACGGCACGGCCCAATACAACGATTACACGGCCATCAACGCCACTCTCGACCAGCTCATTGCGGCGGCCAAGCAGACCCTTCACGTGCGCCTATTGGGTGACGCGCTGCCGCCGGTCAGCCGTCTGGAAGACACGCTGGCGGCGTGGAACGTCTCGGCAGCGCGCGAGGCGGCGTGGAACAATGCCGAACTGCTCTGGCGGCTGGCCGATGCGCCCCTTGTTTCCGCCACGTTGCTCGACACCCTGGATGGGCTGACGACAGTGGCGGGCAAGGCGCTGCTGGTTCCCGTTCCCTGACCGGAGGCGCGGTCCCTGCACTGCGCTTGCGGCCCATCCATGTCGTAGAATCAAGCTGAAATGAAGTGCCCTTATTGCGGATTCGCACAGGATCGCGTAGTCGACTCGCGCGAGAGCAAGGAAGCCGACTCGATCCGGCGCCGGCGCGAGTGCGAACGCTGTAGCCGGCGTTTTACCACCTATGAGCGCATCGACGAAATTCCTTACATGGTGGTGAAGAAGGACGGCCGGCGCGAACGCTTCGACCGGCAGAAGGTGCTGAGCGGGTTGCTACGGGCGTGCGAGAAGCGCCCGGTTTCCTCAAGTCAGTTGGAGAAGATTGTCGACGCCGCGGAGAGTTTCCTGGTCGATGCGCCGGAACGCGAGCGAACCACGCGCGAGATCGGCGAACTGATTATGGAGCATCTCAAAGGCCTGGACACGGTGGCCTATATCCGCTTTGCGTCGGTCTATCGCGATTTCACCGATGTGCGCGAGTTCAAAGAGGAGCTGGAAGGATTGCTGCGGAGCCATGGGGCAAAAAAGGCCGGCTCCTAGCTTCAGCTCTCAGCTATTAGCTTTCAGCTATCAGTCTCAGCTATTCGAGCCTGATAAGCAGCTGTGAGGCTCCAAGACACGATGCCGTTTGACCGGACGCGGGCCCGCGCAAGAAGGATCAAGAAGGATGAACCGAAAGCTGAGAACAGAGCGCTGAGACCTGAGAGCTGCGAACTGCGAACTGAAAACTGAGAACCGAAAGGAACTATGACAGAATCGCGAACACATCGAGTTACGTTGATTCCCGGCGACGGCATTGGCCCCGAAGTGACGCAAGCGGTGGTGCGCATCCTCGACGCCACCGGAGTCAAGTTCGAGTGGGAGCGCTACGCCGCCGGCGCAGAGGCCTTCGAGCTTCATGGCGAGTACATTCCTGCCGCTTTGTATGAGTCCATCACCCGCAATCGCGTGGCGTTGAAGGGGCCGGTGACTACGCCCATCGGCGGCGGCTTCAAGAGCATCAACGTTGCCCTGCGCAAGAAATTTGACCTGTACGCCAACTTCAGGCCCATCCGCAATCTGCCCGGGCTGGAGACCAAGTGGCCGGGGGTGAACCTGATCGTGGTGCGCGAAAACACCGAGGGTGAGTACGTCGGCCTGGAGCACGAAGTCGTGCCCGGTGTGGTGGAAAGCATCAAGGTGGTTAGCGAGAAAGGATCGACGCGGATCGCCCGCTTCGCCTTCGAGTATGCGCGCAAACACGGGCGCAGGAAAATCCATTCCATCCACAAAGCCAACATCATGAAGCTCTCCGACGGCCTGTTTTTGCGCTGCGCGCGCCAGGTGGCCGAAGAGTTTCCCGACATTGCCTATGGCGAGCACATCATCGACAACACCTGTATGCAATTGGTGATGAATCCGTATCAATATGATGTGCTGCTGCTTGAAAACCTCTACGGCGATATTGTGAGCGACCTGTGCGCGGGCCTGGTGGGCGGCTTGGGACTGGCGCCGGGCGCAAATTTGGGCGCGGAGTGCGCCATCTTTGAGGCGGTGCATGGGTCGGCCCCCGACATTGCCGGCAAGGATTTGGCTAACCCCACTTCACTGTTGCTCTCGGCTATTCTCATGTTGCGCCATCTGGACGAAGAGGCTGCGGCCGAGAAGGCGGAAAAGGCGCTGGAAACCGTCTATGCCGAGCGCAAAGCGCTCACCCGTGACGTGGGTGGCGCGGCCGGAACCAGCCAGTTTGCCGACGCCGTGCTGGCGGCGATGGGCTCGCTTCCTTGAGCGGAGAAATTCCTCCTCCTGTACACTAAGAAGTGTTCAGGACCATGAAAACCAAACATCCCATTGGCATTCTGGGCGCGACCGGCATGGTCGGCCAGCGCTTCATCCAACTCCTCGAAAACCATCCCTGGTTCGAGATTGTGTGGCTTGCGGCCAGCGACCGGTCCAGCGGAAAGCCCTACGGCGAAGCGGCGAAATGGCGTCTTGATACACCGCTTCCCGAGCGGATTGCCCGCATGACGGTGTCGCCGGCCGAGCCGTCGTCGGCGTCCGAGGCCGAGCCCAAAATCATTTTCGCTGCGCTCGATGCGGCCATTGCGCGCGAAATGGAGCCCAAGTTTGCCGAAGCCGGGTGCGCAGTGGTGTCGAATTCCAGCGCCTACCGCATGGCCGCCAATGTGCCGCTGGTGATTCCTGAAATCAACGCCGATCACCTGCACCTGATCGAAGAGCAGCCCTCGCGCCGCGCCTTGGGCGGCTACATGGTCACCAATCCGAATTGCTCCACGATCGGGCTGGTCATGGCGCTCAAGCCCATTGAGGAGCGCTTCGGGATCGAACAGATTTTTGTCACCACCATGCAGGCGGTCTCGGGCGCGGGCTATCCGGGCGTGCCTTCCATGGATATTTTGGGCAATGTCATTCCGTACATCGGCAGCGAAGAGGAAAAAATGGAGGCGGAAACGCTGAAGCTGCTGGGCAAATTCGAAGGCCATACGGTCACGCCGCTCAAAGCGCGGATCACGGCGCATTGTAACCGGGTTGCCGTCGAGGACGGGCACACCGAAAGCGTGTCGATCAAATTGGCGAAAAAGGCGGCGCGCGAGGAGATTCTCGCCTGCTGGTCGGAGTTTCGTCCCCTCGCCGGACAGGGACTGCCCACCGCGCCGGAGCAGCCCATCGAGTGGGCGGAGCAGAACGACCGGCCGCAACCGCGTCTCGATCGCCATCGCGGCAACGGTATGGCGGTGACGGTGGGCCGGCTGCGCCCTTGCGGCGTGCTCGACTGGAAGTTTACCGTGCTCTCGCACAACACCATTCGCGGCGCGGCGGGCGCGGCGATTCTAAACGCCGAGCTGCTGGCCAGCCTGGGCAAGCTGGAGCCGGGGTCCCGAGCGGCGGCAGCCCGTGTGCAGACGGAATTGGCGGTGGAGATCGAAACGTCGAGCGCCCGCTGGAGATGATCTGCGAGGACGGCAGTCGCCGGCGTGAAGAGCCCGCGGCGCTTGAGGCGGCTCGAGACTAAGTCCGGCGGCCTGCCCGGATCAGCGCAAAAACAAACCGCGCAAAACCCGGGACGCCCGGCGAATCGGTGGTCTGGAAACTTTGCATGAACCTGGTGGTGATGAAATTCGGCGGCACGTCGGTGGAAGATGCGGCGGCCATTGGGCGCACCGCGGCGATTGTGGCCGGCCGCGTGGCCCAGGGCAAGAGCCCCGTAGTCGTGGTCAGCGCTATGGCGAAGGTAACCGACCAATTGCTGCGCGCGGCCGCGGCCGCCTCGCAAAGCGACCGGACGGGCGCCTTGGCCATCAGTTCACACCTGCGCGCGCGCCACCGCGACACCGCCGCCGAACTGATCAGAAACGCACAAAATCGCGCCGCGCTCGTGTCTCTGGTCGATGAGAAGTTCGATAAACTCGACGAAATTTTGCGCGGCCTCTCGGCCATTCTCGAGCTCACTCCTCGCGTCTCCGACCTGATTGTGAGTTTCGGCGAGCGGGTTTCGAGCCGCATGGTGACGGCTGCCTTTCGCGACCGGGACATCGACGCCGCACACGTGGATGCGCGCCAAATCATCGTCACCGACTCGCAATTCCAGAAAGCCATTCCGCAGGACGACATGATCGAACAGCGCGCGCCCGAAAAGCTGCTGCCGCTGCTGCGCGCGGGCAAGACGCCGGTGATGGGCGGATTCATCGCCTCAAATGAGGCGGGGCTCACCACCACGCTTGGCCGCGGCGGCTCCGATTTTACTGGGGCCCTGGTGGGCGGCGCGCTGAACGCTGCGGCCATCGAAATCTGGACCGACGTGGACGGCATCATGACTTCCGACCCGCGCGTCTGTCCCGATGCCCTGCGCGTGAGGGTGATCAGCTTCGAGGAGGCGGCGGAGTTGGCCTATTTCGGGGCCAAGGTGCTGCACCCGGCCACCATTCTGCCTGCGGTCAGGAAAAACATTCCCGTATGGGTGCTCAACAGCCGCAACCCCGCGTGCGAAGGCACGCGCATCATTTCGCTGGCGCCGCACTGCAAGAGTCCCTTCAAATCCATCGCCGTCAAAAAGAAGCTGAGCATTATCGACGTGGTGGCCAGCCGCATGCTCATGACGCATGGCTATCTGAGCCAGATTTTCGCCATCTTCGACAAGCACAAGTGCCCGGTGGACATGGTTTCCACCAGCGAAGTGTCGGTTTCGCTCAGCGTCGATTCGAACAACCAGTTGCCCGCCATCGCCGCTGACCTGGAAAAGTTGGCCGATGTGAAATACGAGGGCAAGAAGGCTCTGGTGTGCATGGTGGGCGAAGATATACGGGGACAGAATGGGATTGCCGCGCAGGTCTTTGCCGCCATTCGGCACATTAATGTCCGCATGATCTCGCAAGGGGCAAGCGAGATCAACATGAGCTTCATGATCGAGGAGGATGACGCCGACGAAGCCGTGCGTTCGCTGCACGCCGCGTTCTTTCGCGAGCCCGATCCAACCGTCTTCGACGTGGAAGCGCGAAAACAGCTTCTAGCGCCCAGTTCCTAGCCGCGCCGGTCGCGTATTTTAAGATGACGGTTAGATCAGGAACAAGGCCCGCTTGAGCGGGCAAACGATACTAGCCCCCGGCGCAAGCTTGGGGAGAGAAATGCGCACCGCCGTCCCAGCCCCGAAAGGGCGGTGGAACGCCAGTAGAAAACAGTTAGGAGAGCTCAAAAATGCTGATTCTCGTGCTCGGCAAAGGAAAAACCGGCAGCCTCGCGGCCGAGGTGGCGCGCGAACGGGGCCACAGCGTGCGCGCGCTCGACATCGATGAGAACGAGCACGCTGCGGCGCTCAATGGGCCCACGCTCGCCGGTGTCGACGTGGTGGTGGACTTTACCGCGCCCGAGGCTGCGGTGGAAAACATGCGGGCGGTGCTGTCGCAGGGCGGACGCATTGTGGTGGGCACCACAGGCTGGTACGCCCACCTGGACGAAATACGGGCCCGCGCGAAGAAGCGCGGCGCGCTGCTCTACGGAACCAACTTCTCCATCGGCGTGCAGAAGCTTTTTCAAATGACTTCGGAACTGGCCAGACTCGACGGCTACGAATTTTCCATCGACGAGACCCATCACATGTCCAAGCTCGACGCGCCCTCGGGCACCGCGCTCACGCTCAAGGAAATCATTCTCTCCGTTCGGCCGGACGCTTCAGTGAACATCCGCTCGCACCGCATGGGCGACGCCAAGGGCGAGCACATTGTGCGCGCGGTGAGCCCGTACGATGTGGTGGAACTGCGCCACAACGCGTTTTCCCGCCGCGGATTCGCGTTGGGCGCCATCCGCGGCGCGGAGTGGCTGGCGGGCAAACACGGCCCCTGGGCGTTCCGGGAGATCTTCGACCAGCTTTAACAATTGAAAAGATCGCGGAAGAGCGCCCGCAAATTTTCTCCTGAAACTTTCAGGTTATCCGTACTGACTTCGGTATGGCGCGTTTCGATGAACTTGCCTTGCGCAGGGACCGCGAGCGTGGATGAAACGATGCCACACAATCCGTAATGTCCAAAATTGACAAAGTTTGCTATTGCGGCAATCATGAATTCGAGGAGAGCTCCCCGATGAATGTGTCACTTACTCCCGAACTGGAGAAATTCATTGCCGAGAAGGTTGCTTCCGGCCGGTACGCATCGGCGAGCGAAGTGGTCCGTGAGGCGCTGCGGTTGCTCGAAGAGCGCGAACGGTCGCGCGCGGCGCGTTTGGAAGAGTTCAACCGCGAGCTTCAGGCGCGGATTGACGCCCTCGATCGCGGCGAGTTCGTGACCGCCGAAGAAGCACGCGAGCACATCCGCCGAAAATCGGAGGCGCAGAGAAAGCGGATCGCATGAACATGTGCGTTCTGAGCAGGGGAGCGATCCTTGACCTCGATGAGATTTGGAGCTACATCGCTCAGGACAGTGCCGAAGCCGCAGATCGATGGGTTGCGAAGCTTCTCGACGCTTGCGAAACCCTCGCACGGAATCCGCACATAGGGCACGCCCGCGCGGACATTACCGATAAAGCAGTACTATTTTGGCCGGTGGGCGCCTACATGATCGTTTATCGCGTGCTGAACGAAGGAATTGAAATCGCCGCCGTCACTCAGGGCTCACGGGATATCCCATCTTTTCTGCGCAAGCGCGGGCAGTAGCCCATCATTTGTGCGATGGGTCGCGGACCCTCCCCGGCATCTTCAAAAACTCGCTGGGCTTCAGCGCCCGCGGCGTAAACCGCGCCATCAGCACCGCGCCCTTGAACCAGTACACCTTGTTGATGCGCACGCCAATGGAGCTGTGGCCGGCAAGCTGTGGTTTGAGGTCCAGCGGTCCTTCACCCTGCAACTGGTCGCCCACGTAGTTGCGCAGCATTTTGCCGTCGTAAACAGCGGTGACGCGATACCACTGGCCCAGCGGGTGCAGCAGCTTGCAGTTGAGCAGCGTCCGGTTGCTCGAGCCCGAGGAAGCGAAGCTGTCGAGACACCATTGGCCGTCGACAATGCGAATCTCGAAAAGCATGCGGTTGCCGGTGTCCTGGCCGGTGGCGGGGTCCTGCTCCTGCAGATGAAAGAAGCGCTGCGCCGGCGCGCCGCCGGGGTCGGGACGAAAGATGACTTCCCAGGTGTAGTGCGAGGCTCCGGCGAGAGGATGGTCGGGTACGAAGATGGCGTCGTCCACGCCGTTGAACTGCACTGCTTTGCCGTAGGGCGTCTCAATGATTTGCGGATGCCCGAGCACCTCGGTCGCATAACCGCCAATGCGGTCGACCCGGTTCAAGCGCCAAATCTGCATGCGCGGCGCAGGAGTCTGCGCGAACATAGCCGACGCCGCGCAAAGCAGCGCCACCGCGAAGGCTGCCAAAAGTTTCGGGCAAAACTGGGTGCGTGGTCGCATGCCGGCTCCGGAGGGTGAGGAATGCGGAAAAGAGCATTGTCGCACAGGGGCCAATCGATCCCACGTTATACACTTTTTCTGGTATGGAAACGACAGGTTGCGGAACAGCTCTCGTCACGCCATTCCGGGCGGACGGATCGGTGGACGAGCCGGCGCTGTGGGCGCTGGTGAACTGGCAGATCGAATCGGGAATCGACTTTCTGGTGGCGTGCGGATCGACGGGCGAGGCCGCGACCCTCGACGAAGAAGAGTGGCTGCACGCGGTCCGCATCGTGCTCGATGCGGCGGCGGGCCGGGTCCCGGTGTGGGCCGGCTGTACGCATAACTGCACCCGCGTGCTGGTGCGGCAAGCGGAGTTGCTTAAGCGCATGCACGGACTGAGCGCGGTGCTCTCGGCCAATCCGTATTACAACAAGCCAACGCAGGAGGGCCAGTTCCAGCACTTTCTCGCCCTTGCCCGCGCCGTCGATCCGTTGCCGGTTTGCCTCTACAACGTGCCTGGCCGCACGGCGGCGAACCTGGAGCCGGAAACCGTGGTGCGTCTGGCGGCGGCGGCGAAAAATATTCAGGCAATCAAGGAGGCCAGCGGCAAGGTGACGCAGGTTGCCGAGCTGGCGCACATTGTGCCCCGCGGGTTCAAAATTTTCTCGGGCGACGACAATCTGGCGCTGGCCGCCATTGGGGTGGGCGCGCACGGGCTCATTAGCGTGGCGTCCAACGAGATCCCCAAAGAAGCGACGCGCATGGTGCGCGACGCCTTGAGCGACAACTGGGCCGAGGCGCGCGACCTGGAGCGGCAGTTCGCCGGGCTGTTTGAGGCGAATTTCTGGGAGTCGAATCCCGGACCCGTGAAGACCGTATTGAGCATGATGGGTTGGTGCACCGGCCACATGCGGCTGCCGCTGGTTCCTCCGGCGCCGGGTACGCGCGCGCGGCTGGAGCGATTGGCCGCTGAATTGGGATTGCTGAAGCATGTGCCGGCCCCCGAGGGTTACCGCTCCGAGGTCTTTTAGAGCACTTCTCTTTTAGATGTATACTATGATTGGCGCTGT
>JASHUH010000057.1 GCA_030040115.1 Acidobacteriaceae bacterium
ACAGAGCATGCGAAAAGTGAAGGTGCGGCCTGTGGATGTCGAACGCGCCTTTGCGCATCTTGTCTTTGATGATGAAGTGTTGTCTGAGTTGGGATCGGCTCTCAACTCTGGAAATGCCGTTTTTCTTTATGGACCGCCGGGTGTAGGCAAGACGGCCGCGGCAGAAGCGATGACCCATGTGTTTGCAGAGAACGAGATTTGCATACCCTTTGCCGTTGAAGTTGGAGGCCAGATCATCACGGTTTACGATCCGGCAATTCATGGACCTGGAATGGAAGCGGACTCCGAGGATGGAGACAAGCGTTGGGTGCGCTGCAGGCGCCCTACGGTCACGGTGGGCGGAGAATTGACCGTCGACATGTTGGACTTGCAATTCAACCCGATAACGAACTATTACGACGGACCTCCCCAGATGAAAGCGAATAGTGGCGTGTTGGTGATCGACGATTTCGGGCGCCAGAGAATTCCTCCTGAAGATTTGCTGAACCGGTGGGTCGTGCCGCTCGATCGGGGGATCGAGTTCCTCACCCTCGTGGGTGGAAGAAAGATCGAAATCCCATTTGAAATGCTCGTAGTATTCGCATCGAACAGGGACCCGCGAACGGTGCTGGACGCCGCCTTCCTGCGCCGGATTCAGACAAAGATCAAGCTCGGAACGATCACGGACGACCAATTCTGCGAGATCTTCCGCCGTGTGGCGCAAGATCGGCAGCTTACAGTGAACCAGGATGTTCTCGGCGAGTTGATTCTCATCATCCGCAACAATCTGAAAGAAGAACTACGCGCATGCCATCCTCGGGACCTAATAAATCAAGTTTGTTGGAAAGCCACCTATGAAGGCCGAGAGCCCTGTCTCGACCGTGCGTCTTTGATGCGCGCCGTGAAGGCATACTTCTTGCCGTCCGACTAGATTATGCGATCGGTGTCGCGCAACCAATCGCGATCAAAGTGGAGGCGTTCGGCACCGGCGATGCGAGAGCGGCGCTGGAGTTCGTGAAGGAGTTCGATTTTCGGCCGGCGGCGATCATTGAACGGCTGTCGCTGTTGCAACCGATCTATCGTCAAACCACCAACTACGGCCATTTCGGCAAGGCCGGTCTCCCATGGGAAGGTTAGAACCGGCACTCGGAGCGGATTCTCTCGAAACATTGTAACGGACTCAAAGACATAGCGCGGAGGATGCCGATGCCGCGTTTCAGGATGCGATCAAACGGCGACTTTCGAGGCCGATTCGAAGCGTATGCGCGCGATCATGGAATGACGCCAGAGCAGATGCGGTCTCATGATCGGGCCTGCTTTCCAGATACCATGTTGACACCGTTCTTTCACTGGCTCAGCGGAAAGAAACTTGAATGGATCCGATTGAATCCCGGGCGAAAATTGGAAAGCGGCAAGGACCACGCTGATTTTGAGCGCTGGCTCGGGCAACTGGAACCCAAGGCGGACTCTTTAACCTGCGAGTGCCACATTCGATTTGTTTTGCCACGCTAATTTCGGAATGCATTTAGAGATCATTGTCCTCGAATGAGTGGTTCCACATTTGAATGACCCGGGTCCCCGTGGCGAATGAGCCACAACTGTAACACCTCCGACATTGAAAACTCCCTGGGCGGCTCGCCTTTCAGCATGGCATCGTCGGGCTCATTACGGCGCGATCGACTGAACGGTTTCAGATTCTGGCTGGAAAATTTGTCGAAACAGATCTTCGCCGTAGCTTGTCCGCTCGGGTGCTCCCTCCAGAAGGCGAAAAGTGCGCGAGCCATCCTCAAGACGCTCAGCGCGGAGAAAGAGTGCGGAGCCCATGTGTTGACGGTGAAATCCATCCGCTAGATCGAACATGTGCGTTACGTAGAGAATCTTTACCCTTTTCTCGAGAAGGGCTCGAACAATTTGTCGGGCGATTTCCGATCCCTCCCGTTCGTTCGTCGAGGCAAACGACTCATTCAGGAGAAGCACACAGCGAGGAGTGATTCTCTCCACAATGGCGCTCATCCTGCTGAGCTCTTCATCGAGCTTGCCGCTTTTCATGCTGGCGTCTTCTTCGCGCTTGAAATGCGTAAAGAGGCCGCAGGAGATGTTTGCCGTAAACTCCTGAGCGGGTACGACCATACCGCACTGCATCATTAGTTGAGCGAGGCCGAGACTACGCAAGAGCGTCGATTTGCCGCCGCGGTTGGCGCCCGTGATCACAACCAGAGATTTACTCTCGCCGGCAACGTCGTTGCCGACCACCCGCTCGGCTATATTCAGGCTCAAGCAGACGTCATAGATTCCCTGGCAGCGGAGTACTTCGTGTTCTTCCTCAACTGGAGTTGGAAGGCAGAAAGGCTCCTCTTTCGCCGCCAGCTTCTCGCGCAGATTGAGGCACCCGATATAGAACCCGAGTTCCAGGCGGAGCGCTTTAAAGAAACTCAGGATGTGATCGCTTGACTGCGCCAAGGCGATTGCGACACTAGCGATCCCTTCTGTTCTGAGAGCTTCTAAAGCACGGAAGCCCGCCTCGTCACGCGGGTCCACCTCAAAGGATAGCGCTGAGCCACTCTTGTGCGCGAACTGCGCCACCCATTCTTGGACCTGTTCGAACCAACGAAGTCTTTTCACGTCAAGGCTGTGCAGAATGTAATTGATCCCTCGAAAATCGGCCCCAAGATTGGCGCTCATCAAAACACCGGCGCGGAATTTCAGACGTTCCAGATGACTTCTCATCGTCGCTAGGTAGGCGTCATCCAGTTCCTGCGCGATCATGCCAAAGAACCAGCGAAATCCCCCTGAACGAAACTTCGAACTGTGTTCATCGGCAAGCCTTCTCAGGCGTTCGAGCGACCCGGCGAACAATTCAAGTGCCTCGATGGACCGATGCAACAGGGAGTCAGGGGAAGTGAGCGAAAACCAACCCCAAATCTTGTCCTCCCGTTGAATGGCATCAACTGCCAGAGCATAGAGATCTCGCGCGATGTCCGGGAATTCCAGGCAGTCGGAAAGCACTTCCTGGCGATACAGAATTGCTTTTCGACTCTTGAGGCTCGCCAGGACTGCGCTCTTCGCGACTTGCATCAGAAAATCATCGCCGGCAGCCATAGCACGGAACAAGGTCTCTAATTCAAGGTCCTGCGTCAGTTCCGGTGCGTTTACCGGCACGCCTTCTTCGAGGACGAAATCGCGATCGCGAAACATGAGAAAGACCTTCATGATCTGCTCGCCTCGCTTTTCCTCGAACTGACGCGCGACCTCACGTCTTCATAGGTGAGGCGATACTTCTCGGCGATCGCTGCGGCGTATGCAA
>JASHUH010000058.1 GCA_030040115.1 Acidobacteriaceae bacterium
CAAAGCCTTCCACGGAGCGCCACGCATCCGCGCTCGTAAAGCCGTCGGGTAACGAAGAACCTCCGAGGGGCAATACGTTGGGCAGGTCCGTCGGCTTCATTTCACCCGTCGAAAGCTTGTGTTCGTCCGCCGCCACGTGCATACGGGCGGGAATATGGGCAGTCCATTGATCACGCGGGATTCCCGGGATTTGATAGAAAGAGTGATAACCGATCGATATCGGCATTGGATCCATACTCAGATTGGTTATTGTTGTTCTCACCTCGAGCACGCCGCCAGACAAACTGTACGTCATCTCGTACTCTTGCGCAAACGGCCATTGCGCCATGTAGTCCGGAGATTTCCAGAACTCGAGCCGGCTTGTAACGTGCGCCGATTGGCTATCTGCCGCCACCTCGGTTACTTCCCAGAGCGGCGAACTGGTGAGAAACCCATGACTCGGCAATACGCCCCGAACATTGCCCAGGGCCATATTGAATCCATATCTTTTACCGTTTGCCCAAAAAGCCTGTTCATCGAGAATGTCCGCCCACGGCGCCAGGAACGGAATGCCGCCTAACTGCGGGTGTTTTACATACTCGGAGACGTCATCGGTGGGGAACCACAGGATGTTCTGCCCATGGACCTTCATCTCATATGCCCGATTGCCGACAGAGGGCACGATGGAAACCACTACGCCATTCGCAACATCCGTCAAACGGACAATCGGGACGCCATGATCCGATGTTTTCTCGGCGGTATAGTTTTGGGCAAAAGAAACCGTCGATAGAAACAAGCAAAATAGCCCGAAAATGCGAGCAGAAATGCTCTGGAAATTCCGATTTAGCATCATTTGCCCCCTTTTGCTCCTTTAGTCAATATCCCCTTACCCGACACATCATAACTGAACCCGCCTAGCATCCAGAGATTGCCCGAATGATCGGTCTAGCTCGCCGCAGCAGAGCGGGTACGTGGACACACTTCGGGCGGCCGGTGCACCTCCATTCTCTGCGCGCCCAAAGCACCGAAGCCGCGACCGGACTGCTAAGCTTGTATACAACAGAAGATGGGTGACTCGTGAACAATTTCCATTGTTCGCGGAGCGCAAAATCATGAAGCTTGCTTGCGAGCTTTGTTGGGGATCTGACGAAGACGGCTACCAACGATCAAGCCCTCGCCGGGTCGCAAGGTCATGGATATGATCTGCAAGCGAGGCGGTCGGGGTCGTAAGGAAACTAAATTAAAGGAGGGAAGAGAAATGAAAGAAGCAGGTGCATGGGATCGACGCAATTTTCTCGCGATTCTTGGGGCTACGGCGGTCGCTGCCTTCCCGGGCAAGGTTCTGGCCCGGGCCCGCCAAGCAGCAGGCGCGGCGTCGGCTTCCGGCGGTGTATACGACGAACTTGGTGTAAAAACCTTGATCAATGCATGGGGAACCATCACCGATATTGGCGGATCGCTCATTTCGCCCGAAGCTGTTGCCGCCATGGAATCGGCATCGAAGAACTTCGTCAGCATTGAGGAACTGCTGGAAGTTACAGGCAACCGGATTACCCAAATGCTCAAAGATCTGCCCCCCGACCACACGGCCACCATTACCTCTGGAGCAGCCGGGGCCATTATGTCCGGAGTCTCGGGGGTATTGACAGGCGTGGACCGGAAACGGATCAGCCAACTTCCCGATCTGATGGGAATGAAAAGTGAGGTCATCTTTCAGAGAGACCACTATGAGTCCTATGATTACAACCCGCAGATTCGCGCCAGCGGAACCAAGATCATCCTGGTCGAAACTCCCGATGACGTTCACCGGGCGATCAATGAAAAGACGGCGCTCTTCTATTTTGCGAACTATGCCAATCCCCTCGGCCGCATCAAGGTGGATGAATGGGTAAAACTCGGCAAACAATATAACATACCTTGCTTTAACGACTGCGCTGCCGACACGCCTCCCATCAGCAATCTCACGTCTTTCAACAAAATGGGATACGATCTGGTCGCTTTCAGCGGCGGTAAGGCGCTGCGGGGGCCGCAGTGCGCCGGACTCTTGCTCGGCCGCAAAGACCTGGTCCAGGCTGCACGTTTCAATGCTTCTCCATTCGAGCCCACACTGGGGCGCGGTATGAAGGTGGGCAAGGAAGAAATTGTAGGCATGTGGAAAGCGCTGGACGTTTATCTCAGCCAAGACCAGGACAAGCTGATGCAAGAGTGGTCGGCAAAGCTGGATTATGTTGCGAAACAGCTCAAGAAATTTGACGGGGTGAGCACTGCTTACTATGTGCCGCCCATCGCCAATCACGTGCCGGCAATGCAGATCGCGTGGGACCCGCGAAGGTTCGCCTTAACGTCCAAAACCGCTCTTCATTTCCTCAGGAGTGGCAATCCTGCGATTTTAATGTGGGGTGGGGGGCCTGGCGCCTCTGAGACCATGGAAGATGATGACTATGTGACCATGAGTTCGTTCATGCTTCAGCCGGGAGAGGAACGCATCGTCGCTTCGCGTTTGAAGGAAATGTTCCAAGCCCATCGTGTCTGAGAAGATCCGGAACATGGTCCGGCGCTGGGCTGACTGGACTGCTCGCCGCCGGTCTGCAACTGCGCATTCAAAACCGCCGCCTGGAATCCGCGGCAGGCATTCGCTGATCATTGGCGCCGACATTGGGGCAGAAGCCGATGCTTTGAATTTGCTGTGCGGTGCAGCGAGGACGTGCAGGCTGAAAGTTTGAAACGGAAATTCTGGTTAAAATGTCCCGTGGCAGGAATGCTCAACCAGGCAATGGGCGAGCACATCTGGAGGTTTTATGCGCACCATGATACTCAGTCTCGCTATCACTCTGATGGCCACCGCAGCGTGGACGCAGCAGCCCGTCCGGCAATCGCCCGATAGGCCAACCAGGCTCTTCACCTCTCCGACCGAAGTCGCTGCGCTGATCGCAAAAGCGAAGAGGGAACACAAGGATAACCAACCGGTCGTCACCGAACCCATGCTGGAGCTGGGATCCTACGACGGGCACCTCGAATACCGCGCCTCGATTGGCCCCGCGGCCGTCCATGAAAAGGAGGCGGAGATCTTCTACGTGATCGATGGATCGGCGACTTTGGTGACGGGCGGCAAGCTCGTCAAGGAAGTTCGAAGCAATCCCACCAACCTGAGCGGCTCCGCGATTGAAGGCGGAAGCTCGCGCACCATCGCCAAGGGAGATTTCATTCTCGTTCCGGAAAACACGCCGCACTGGTTCAGCTCGATCGATGGCGTGCTCGTCCT
>JASHUH010000059.1 GCA_030040115.1 Acidobacteriaceae bacterium
TACGAGAAAACCTTCTCGGACCTTCTCGGCCTGCTCCCCAAGCTCTACAACCAGACCAATTTCAGCGCCAACCTCCAGGCGTTGCCCCAAGGGGCGATGGTCGACCGGATCTTCGCGCAGAAGCATATCGACTTGTATGCCCAGGATTCCTGGAAGGTAAAGCCAAATCTCACTCTCTATGGAGGGGTGCGGTTCACCATGGCGCCGCCGGTCAACGAGACGCAAGGCTATGACGTCCAACCCACCGTCCCCGCCGGCGAGTGGATGCTGGAACGCGGCGCTCTTGCGGCTTCGGGCCAGTCGCAGCTGAATGCAGGGAACATGACCTACAATCTGAACAAGAACTTAGGCGTCAAGAATTGGTCCACGGAATACGACTGGGCCCCGCGCGTCGCGTTCAACTGGGCTCCGCATGCTAACAGCGGAATGCTCTCGTCCATCCTGGGCAAGGGCGGACAGACCGTGATCCGCGGCGGGTATTCATTTCTCTACGACGTCTTCGGGCAGGGCTTGATGAGCACCTTCGCCGGCGTGGCGGGCTTTGCGGATTTGGAGGAGTCGAATGCGAACCAAGCTATTTCCGGCGTGCCGATCTTCAGCGGTCCCTTCAGTGTTCCGTATAGCTCACCCATTTTCCCAGCCACTCCGACGCCCGGCTTCCCGCAGACTCTGCCCTCCATTTTTAATGGAGGTGGTGGCGCCCAATTAAGCACGATTGATTCAGGAATCAAAGCTCCCTATTCGATGATCGCGAATTTCACGATCGAGCGGCAGTTGCCGCACGGGTTCCTGGTACAGGCGTCGTTTGTGAACCGCGAATCGCGGCGCTCGTTGATCGGCGAAGATACGGCGACGCCGACCAACCTGGTGGATCCCGCCTCGGGCATGAGCTATTACCAGGCGGCGAAGCCATTGGAACAAGCCGCGCTGGCGGGGGTTACGAACCTATCGCAAATTCAGCCCATTGCGTATTGGCAGGACCTGTGGCCCGGGGCGGCCGGCTGCGATATCAATGCGAACTGCGGGTCCGCCAGCGCCTATCCGGGCGCCTCGGCGACGCAGGGAGTGTACTCGGCGTTTTATGATAACCCCGGCGACTGGACGACCGCCGTGCTCACGCTCGATCAGCTCTGCCTGCCTGCATGCAGTAAATTGGGGCCGGCCGCCATGTTCAATCAGCAGTACAGCGCCAACTATGCTTTCCGCTCCGTCGGCGCCGGCGCATATAACGGGTTGCAGTTGGTGCTGCGCAAGGCCTTCACCAACGGCTACCAGTTCGATTTAAATTACACCTACTCGAAATCGATGGACCTGGGTTCCACGCCGGAGAGCGCAGGCTATGCGAATGGCGGCGCGACCAGCGCCATTGGCTCGATTATCACCACCTGGAACCCGAAAGCGAACTATGCTCCCTCGGATTACGACATGCAAAACCAGCTCTCGGCGTTCTTTATCGGCCAGCTTCCCTTTGGCCGCGGGCGCGCCTTCCTGGCCAACTCCAACCGCTTTGTGAATGGCCTGCTGGGCGGCTGGGAGGTTACCAGTATTGTCCGCGCGGATAGCGCATTTCCGTCCAGCGTGAATGACGGTGTGGGGTGGCCTACGGTGTGGGACTTCAACGGCTATGCGACGCCGAACGGGCCGCTACCCTCAACCAAGAACCGAGCGCTCGGGAACGTGTTCGCCAACCCGACGGCAGCCTTCGCGGCCTTCACGCCGACCAACGCAGGCGACATCGGAGGCCGGAACAACATCCGGGGAACGCCGCTCTTCAATCTCGACGGTGGAATTGACAAGACCTTCACGATGTTCTCTCTCCGTGACAATCCCAACAACCTGCAGATCCGCGTGGAAGGGTTTAACCTGACCAACTCCGCGCCCCTCGACATCGAATCGGCAGCCATGTCCCTGGCCAATCCCGCCGACTTCGGTCTCTACACCCAGACGCTCACCAATGCCCGCCAGTTCCAGGCGGTCATCCGGTACGAGTTCTAACCCGGCGCCTTGGGTGCGCGAGCACCCGGGGACACCGTGATCGACACGGGGGAAGAGGCGGTTGCGCTGCAAACGGCGCCACCGCCGGGTTTGCGATGCGGGTCCGGCTTTCGGGAAAAAACCTTGATTCAACGGGCGTTACACCCTAAAAACCTTGATCGGGCATTCCCTTTTACGGAGCGGAATTCTATCATGAAATATATTGAGGCGGGGACTGCCTCGTTCCCCGCGCGCCTTACCCGGAGAGCCGCTCCGTTTCCCCAGGTGGCAGCAAGGTTTGTCCGGCTACACGAGAGGTCAACATCCATGCGTAAAGCTCTGCTTGCGGGGGCTCTCCTGATTGGCGCGGTAGTCTGCCTGAATGTGCGGGCGAAGACGATTCCCGCGTCGAGCGGCGCCTCGGTCAAGGATCGGGTGGACATGGAGCTGATGACCTGGGTGGAAATCAAAGACGCCATGGCGCACGGTAAGAGCACGGCGTTGATTTACAACGGCGGAACGGAGCAACGCGGGCCCCAATGCGTGGTGGGCGGGCACACCCTGGTGGCGCAAGCCAAGGTGATCGCCATCGCCCAAAAGCTGGGCAACGCCCTGGCCGCTCCGGTGCTGCCGTTCTCACCCAACAACGCCGACCCGAACCTGCCGGGCACCATCGGCATCACCGCCGACACGTTCAAAGAAGTGAACAAGGAGGTGGCCGAGCAGTTGATCGGCAATGGCTTTAAGAACGTGGTGCTTATGGGAGACCATGGCGGGGGCCAGAAAGAATTGGGGGAAGTGGCGTCAGAGCTGAGCGCCCGGTATGCGGGGCAGGGAGTCAAGGTGGTGTATTGCGGCGACGCCTACC
>JASHUH010000060.1 GCA_030040115.1 Acidobacteriaceae bacterium
ATGGATGAAGTGGTAATGGCCGCCCGCCCAGGAGGCGACGTAGCCGAGCACCAGGCCGAGCGCGGTGCCGAGGACGCTGATGAGGAAGCCTTGCAGCACGAAGATGCGGCGCACCTGCGCGGGATCGACGCCAAAGCTCATCATGACGGCGATGTCGCGGGTTTTTTCCATGACCATCATGGTGAGGGCGATCAAGATATTGAGCGCGGCCACGATGACGATGAGAGCGATAACGATGAAAGTGACCACCTGCTCTTCTTTGAGGGCGGCGAAGAGCTCGCGGTTCTGCTCCATCCAGTTGGTGGTCTGAAAGCCCTCGCCGGCCGCCTTTTCGATGGCTTTGGCGATCTGGGGCGCGCGGTCGAGGTCATCCACTTTAAAGCTGATGACCGAGAGCAGATCGGGCTCGCTGAAGAGCTGCTGGGCGTCGGCGAGGCGGATAAAGGCGTAGGCTTCGTCGTACTGATAGAAGCCGGAGTGAAAGATGCCGGCCACGCGAAAGCGCTCGTATTTGGGCGCCAGGCCGAGCGGGGTCAGTTCGCCTTGGGGGCTGGTGATGAGCACGCTGTCGCCCACCTGGGCGCCGACCTGGTCGGCCAGGTCGCTGCCCAGGACGATGGGCGGGAAAGGTGAATTCGACGAGCCCTCGCCGGGAACGGGAGTGGCTGTCTGGTTCGCTGCGCCGGGGTTGAGGTCCTTCGCCGAGCCGGCCACGATGGAGTCGAGCAGATTGCCGACCTTGCGTTGATCGGCGGGAATGATTCCGTCGATGAGGGCAAAGCCGGAGCGCGGGCCGCGGGAAATCATGACCTGCTCGAAGAGTCCGGGGGCCGCGGCCACCACGTGCGGCACTTTTTGGAGGCGCGCCAGCAACGGGCGCCAGTCGCGAATGCCGTCCTGCTGGACGCGCATGAGGTCGATGGCCGAGGTGGCGCCGAGGAGCTTGTCCTGCAGGTCGCGACGCATGCCGGTGGTGATGGCGAGGGCAATGATCAGCGCGGCCACGCCCGCGGCGACGCCGGCTACAGAAATGGCGGTGACCACGCCGACCACGGCCTGACGCCGTTTGGCCTTCAGGTAACGCGCGGCAACATACAGCTCGAATCGCATCGGGCCTACTTTGGCTGGGCGCGCATCACCGTCTTGGCCACGCCTACATTGTCGTAGCGGTCATAGGCGCGCACCGTGATGAGGTGCTCCAAAGGCTGGCCGGGCGCGGCAGGAAGCGAGATGCGAAAGTCGTAATGCTCGTGCCTGGAGTCGGAGAGGGTGCCCACGGGGGCAACGAATTGCCAGGGACCGGCGTCGAGCGAATACTCGGCGTGGGCAATGGGCGAAACGTTGTCTTCGGCGTCGAACTCGACGTGGAATGTGGCGGGGCAAGCTGGGGCCTGGCAGGCGCCTGTCTCGTCAGTGGCATGCAAGGCGGAGATCGCCGGGGGGGTGGTGTCGATGACAAAACGGTCGCTGATCTTGTCGCCGGTAAGCGCGGTTCCGGGGGTCTGCGAAGGCGCGTTGGAGGCGACCACCTTGATTTGGTAACCGCCGTCGGGAACGAGGGTGGCGTCGAAGCTGTAGGCGGTATCGGTGATCTTGTCCTTCAGTAGGCGCCAGACGGTTTCGCCATCGCCGCGCAGATACAGGGCGTAGATGAGCTTGTCGCCGTCGTCATCGTGCGCTGCCCAGCGGACGGTGATGGCGGTGCGGTCTTTGACGGCCTGGATGGTGCTGGAACTGGCGTCGTAGCTCACCGAGCCCTGGTCGGAAGAGGGAAACGAGATGTTGACGGTCTGCGGTTGGCTGATCTGGTTCTGGGGATTGAGGCGCGCGCCGGGGACGACCACCAGGTCGTCGACGACGGGCGCGGTATCGACGGGCAGGTAATTGACGCCCACGCTGCCCAGGACGCCGCCGGCGCGGAGCACGGCCTTCCACTGCAGAAAACGTCCCGCGGGCGAGGCCACGGAGCCGTCGGTTAAAGGCTGCCAGTCGGTCCAGCCGCGCACGGGTTGCTCGATGTTGCCGGTGCGGGTGAACAGCTCATAGGCGGCCGAGCCAGGCTCAATCTCCACGAGTCCGAAGCGGGACAGCGCGCCGGCGTCGAGCACGTCGCTGGCGTATTCGTGGCTTGCGGTGGCGCCGAGCAGGTAGAGACGTCCGGTGTTGCCGGCGCCAATGAGGACTTCCTGCGATCCGGGGATGGGGGCCAGGCTCAAGCCCTGCTGCGCGCTGAGGTGTCCTACGTCGGCGTAGCTGCCATCGTCCTGAATGCGCACGATGTGGCCGCGGTTGCCGGTGATGGCCAGCAGGCCGTCGGGTTGGCGGGCGAGCCCATAAACGACGTCGTCCTTGTCAGCCCACAATTTGCGCGGCGCCTGGTTGGGCGTGAGGGCGAAGATTTCAGTGCCTTCGGGAACCGAGGTGCTGGCGTTGACGGCTTGCATGGAGGCCGGCTGCACAATGGTGATGGTCACGGTTCCGGCGCCCTGCACGGGAAGCGGCGGCAGGGGATTGTGGCCCTTTTCACCCACGCATGCTGCGTAGATGGTTCCGTCTTCGCCCACGGCGAGCGCGGTGACTTCGCGTTCCGGGGCCTCGAAGAGCACATAGCCCTTACCCTGCGGGTTGATGCGATAGACCAGCCCCGAGCCGTCGGTTCCGGCAAGCAGATTGCCTTTGCCATCCCAGGCGAGGGAGCGGATGTGCGCCTCATCGCTTTTGAAAAACTGTTCCGGTTGGGCGCCGGGATGCGCGGGATCGACGCGATAGACGGCCCCGGGATCGCCGGTGGCAATGTAGAGCCGGCCCTGGGGGTCGAAGGTCAGGTCCCAAATATAGTGCGGTTTGTTGGCGGGCTTTTCAATGGGCGTTTTACCGTCGTCGGCGGTGGATGCATCCAGCTTGGACGCGTCGAAGATCACGGTGGCGGTCGACTCATCGAGCTTGGCCGTAGCGTCGGCGTTGAGCCGGTACACTTTGCCGCTGGGCATGGTGGCCGCATACACCCAGCCGTCCGGCCCCACGCACACGGCCTGCACGCTGACATCTTTGGTTTCGAAGAGGGTGAACGGCTTACTGCCGGGCTTTTCGGCGACGCGCAGTACGGTGGCGGGCGAGCCGGCGCCGAGATACGCCAGGCCGTTTTTGTCCACGGCCACCGACCACACAAAGGTCGACGGAGTGGTGAGCAGCTCGGTCAGGCCGGGGCCTTCGCGCAGATGGCCATCGCTGGTGATGGCGACGCCTTCCGGCGTGCCCTTTTCGAAATCGTCGATGTGGGACTGGGTCCAAAGGCGCGTAAGCTGGGCCGAAGCGGGACGGCAAACGGCAAGCGCCAAGCCGAAAAAGGCAAGCACGGAGACGCGGAAGCAGAGGCGGACAGGAAAAAGCGCGCGGGAAGAAACAAACATGCTGCCGTTGAGTCTACTAAAACCGGGCCGATGCGATCTAATCGCGGCGATATGTGGGTGGATCACCCGGCATTGACCGGCGAAATTGAGTGGCTACCCTGCGCCTGCGGTTCCGGTGTGCGGGAATGGACGCAACTGTTCGGGCTGAAATCCGCTATAGCTCCAGGATGTTGTCGTCGATAGCCAGGCGCACATTGCCATCGGACTTGGCCAGACGGCGCACGGCCTCGGGCTTGTCCACTTCCGCTTTGAGCATCACCAGAGCCACTGGGACGCTGCGGCCGGCGCTTTTGATGGTCTCGACCGCGGTGGCGCGATCGATTTTGCAGGCGCACATCAAGATGCGAATTCCCCGTTCCACCAGCTTGGAGTTCTGCATGTGCACGTTCACCATCAGGTTCTCGTACACATAGCCCAGCCGGGTCATGGCGCCGGTGGTGATCATATTCAGCACCATCTTCTGCGCGGTTCCGGCCTTCATGCGCGTGGAGCCGGAAACGACTTCGGGACCGACCTCGGCGACCACGGTGATGTCGGCGGCGTCGGCAATCGGGGCGCCGTGATTGCAAGTGACGGCGGCGGTGTGCGCTCCACGGGCGCGGGCATAGGCTACGGCGGCGACCACGTAGGGGGTGCGGCCGGAAGCAGAGACGCCAATGACGACGTCTTTGCGCGTGGGCCGGCGGCGGGCGATGTCGCGCTGGCCCAGTTCTTCGGAATCTTCATTGACCTCGACCGCCGACGCCAAGGCTTTGGGTCCGCCGGCCATGATGTACTGCACCTGGCCGGGGGCAATGGAGTAAGTCGGCGGGCATTCCGACGAATCGAGGGCCGCAATGCGGCCGCTGGAGCCGGCGCCGATATAAATCAGCCGCCCTCCGTCGCGCAGGCTGCGGGCCACCTCGTCGATGACCTGCGCAATTTCGGGTAGCGCCTTCTTTACCGCCGCCGCCACCTTCGCGTCCTCGTGATTGATAATGCGCGCGATTTCAAGTGCGGACTTGGTGTCGAATCCTTGCGAAGCGTCGTTCTGGCTCTCCGTTATAAGGTGCTGTAATAGCGATACTTGCCCATCGCCTGAACCTTTCCCGGCGCCGTTTCCGGAGCCGTTTCTTAAAGCGCCGGTGATTTCCGGCGCTATTGAACTCGTTTGCATCGCACTGCCCCCACCCTGCCATTGTAGCCGGAAATCCGGCAAGTCCAACTTTTTTTCCAGCGCAGGCTCGGCCTTGCGCGCAGGCGTTCCCGAACCCGATTGCATGGAGGGAACGGGCTAATCGGCTCGCGATTCATGCCGAAGGCGCGTACACGGGGTTTGCGCCCATGGTGGGAAACGGTTGACTAAAAAGTTTCCTGGGGCGAAGGAAAATGCTGTTGCGATTCGCTTTTTATTCGCTATAATGCGCGCATGGCTATCACGCGAAGGCAAAAAGAGGTTCTCGATTTCCTCGAAACGTTTGTGGGGCGCAACGGCTATTCTCCGTCGTTTGAGGAGATTGCCCGCGGCATCGGGCTGAAAAGCCTGGCGACCGTGCACAAGCACATCACCAACCTGGAGCATAAGGGGATGCTGGACCGCGTTCACAACCGCAGCCGTTCGATTGACCTGCTGCCGCCGGGGACGCGCACGCGATCGAGCACCAAGTTGCCGCTGGCGGGGCGCATCGCGGCCGGCCAGCCGGTGGAAATGATGGAGACGCCGGAGACCATTTCGCTGCACGACGTGGTGGGCAACCGGGATGTTTTTGCCCTTGAGGTGCGCGGAGATTCGATGCGCGACGAGCACATTATCAACGGCGATTATGTGCTGGTGGAGCGTACGCGGACGGCGCGGCAGGGTGAGATCGTGGTGGCCCTGGTGCATGGGGCCGAGACCACGCTCAAGCGCTTTTATCCTGAGGGCAACCTGGTGCGGCTGCAGCCGGCCAACGTGGAAATGGAGCCGATCTATGTGCCGGCGGCGCAGGTAGCCATTCAGGGCCGGGTGCTGGGAGTGCTGCGCAAATACAGATAAATTCGTCGAGAGCCCTGTTGCGCGATCCCCAAAAAAATGAGCTAGGGCGTGAACCGGTGAAATTGCCGATAGCTGTGTTCTGGCCCGGCGTTATTCCGACTTGGGCAGGTTGACGATCATGTTGGTTGATACACTGTCCTGGGCAGAGACGCGGGGATAAAGCTCGGCAGATGAATTTACGATTGGGGGCGTTTGCCGTTCGACCTGCCGGCTCCGTGAAATAGCGAATTTTTGGAGATCGATATTTTGAAGCAGGTTAAAGCAGCTTCCCTGACAGTGATTTTGGCGGTATCGATGGCGCTTTGCCTGGTGGCGCGGGCAGCCGGGCAGGCGGGACAGCCGGCCCAAGCGGGGGCAAACCAAGCTGTGTCGGCCGGCAATGCTCTCTTCCAACAGAATTGCGCCTTTTGCCACGGCCGGGACGCCATGGGCGGAGAAACCGGTCCGGACCTGACGCAATCGAGACTGGTGCGTTCCGACGCTACGGGAGAAAAGATCGCCGCCGTGGTGCGCGAGGGCCGGCCGGACAACAAAATGCCCGCTTTCAATTTTTCGACGCAGCAAATCGACGATCTGGTGGCGTTTCTGCGCGTCCGCATCGCCGCCGCCCAGGCCGGTGGGCGCCGCGGCGTCGATCCATCCGATCTTCAAACCGGCAGCGTGGCGGCGGGCATGGCGTATTTCAATGGCGCGGGGGGTTGTTCCAAGTGCCACTCGCCCACGGGCGATTTGGCCGGCATTGCCAGCCGCTATCAGGGATTACAGTTGGAAGAGAGGATGCTCTATCCCAAAAATGCCAAGAGCACCGTCACCGTTAGCTTGCCTTCGGGTGAGACATTTTCAGGCACTCTCGCCTATCTTGACGAATTCACGGTGGCATTGCGCGACGCCAACGGCAGTTACCATTCCTGGCCGACCAATCAGGTGAACTATAAAGTCGACTCGCCGGTGGATGCGCACGTAAAGCAGTTCAGTAAGTATACGGACGACGATATACACAACCTGATGGCGTATCTCCAAACTTTGCGCTGAGCTGGTTATATACCTGCCGATCGAGGTCCTGTTCCGTGATGAAGCTTTTGAAAGACCGCATGGCGTATGCCGCTGGAGCGCTGCTGTTGGCCGCTTCGGGTTGGTTCTCAGTCTGCCCCCAGCATCTGGCGGCGCAGGATCTCGAAAGCGCACAGCTTTTGCATCCGCCGGCCGACAGTTGGCCACTGTACCATGGCGACTACTCGGGTGAGCGCCACAGCCACCTCACCCAAATCACCGCGGCGAATGTCGGCGATCTCAGTCTTTTCTGGGCCTTCCAGACGCATCAGGTGACGGATATCAAGTGTTCTCCTTTGCTTGTGGATGGAGTTTTGTACTTTACGGTTCCGGATCATGTCTGGGCTGTGGATGCGCTGTCAGGGCACATGATCTGGCACTATTACCGAAAATCCACCAAGGGGCTTCACATCGGTCACCGCGGCGTAGCCATGTACAAAGGCTGGGTCTACTTCACCACGCCAGACGATCATCTGATCGCGCTCAACGCCAAGGACGGGACAGTGTATTGGGATAAGGTGTTCGCCGACGTCGATCGCGGTTACTGGTCCACCCTGGCGCCCCTGGTGGTGGGCGATCACGTGATTGTCGGCGTCAGTGGCGATTTCGATAACCTGCCCGGCTATCTTCGCTCCCTCGATGCGGAAACCGGCGAAACGCAATGGCAATGGGACTCGACGCCGCCTGCGGGAACACCGAACAGCACCACCGGCGGCATGACGTGGATGACAGGAACCTACGATCCTGCGTTGAATCTTGTCTATTGGGGGACGGGCAATCCCACGCCGGTTTTGAATGGGCGGCCTCGTCCCGGCAAGGATCGCTATACCTGCAGCATTGTGGCTCTCAATCCCGACACCGGCAAGCTGGTGTGGGCTTTTCAGCCTTCACCGCATGACACACACGATTGGGATGCGGTGGAAACCCCCGTCTTAGTCGATGGCGAGTTTCATGGCAGCCCGCGCAAAATGCTCATGCAAGCCTCGCGCAACGGCTACTTTTTTGTGCTCGACCGCGTCACCGGCAAAGATCTGCTGACCACCACATTCGGGCTGGTCAACTGGTCACTGGGCGTGGATGCGCAGGGCGAGCCCATTCCGAATCCGGACAAAGAGCCTGCGCCCGATGGCCGGCTCATCGCTCCGGACGAAGGCGGCCTGACCAACTTTCGCGCACCCAGCTTCGATCCGAAGACCGGACTATTTATCGTGGACGCCCACCCCAGTTACAGCATTTATTTCGCCAAGCCAGCCGATGGCGCTTATGGATGGGCGGGCGCCGACTACGGTCTGTGGGGCAAGGGAACGATCGAGGCCATTGACTATCAGACGGGCAAAATTCGCTGGCGCCACGAGGTGGGCGAGGGCGGCTCGGGCGCCGGGGTGCTGACCACAGATTCCGGGCTCACGTTCACCGGCGACAGCACCGGGAACGTGCTGGCGCTCGACACCGCGACCGGCAAGACCCTTTGGCACGCGGGCACAGGTTCGCCGATGCGCAGCTCTCCGATTTGCTATGAACTCGACGGCCGCGAGTACATTGTGACCGGCAGCGGCAGCGATCTGTTTGCGTGGGCGCTGCCGGCAAACGGGAAGGAAGATAAGTAACACGGCGCTGCGTCCCCGCGCGCTCAAATCAGGCCCCGGTCCCCATTTCCTGGAAACGATCAAGCGAGCGCAGGGAGGCGCCGATTTTTGGAGGGAATCGACCCTTGAGTTCCCGGCTTCGATGTACGGCAGAAGGAGAAGCGCTATGGCGGCAATGGAGGGCCTGTTATGCCTTGGCGTCAGTCGGCTTTGGCCACCGCGCCGGCCGCTCTTGCGCGCAGCGACTCAATGGCGTCGAGAAGCGGAACGGGATCGGGGAGAACCTCGCAATCCACATCGTAAAGGCGCTCGTGCTTGCTCTGGATGGCGTGGACGCGCAAAACGCGAATGCCGGGGTTGAGGCGCCGCAGTTCATCGGCCAGATGCGCGGCGTGGTTGGCGTCGACCGAGTGGCATAGAATCGCGATCTCAATCGCGTTGAGCTTGGCGGCGTCCAACGGCGAAGCGCTGGTCATCGACTCGACTGCGTAGCCGACACTTTCTAAGACCAATTGACGCGAATAGCGCAATCCATCGTCGTCGCAGATGGAAAGAATTTTGATCGGCTGATTTTCGTTCATGGCGCAACACCTGGGGCTTTCAGCAAGACGGAACGCATCTTGAGCCACCCCGAAGAGGAAGGCAGGGAAAAAGTCGCCACGCGCCGGCGGGAATCGGCGCGCGGCGACCGTTTGGCCCAAGGGGAAGGCCGCGAAATGTCCTGGACGGGTGGGCTGGGTGGCCGAGGCCCGAGCGCACGGTGGAT
>JASHUH010000061.1 GCA_030040115.1 Acidobacteriaceae bacterium
GAGGCGAGAACGCCGGTGAGCAGCGATGTTTCCTCGCCATCGCAAAAGAGCGAAATTTCCGCTGGCCGAAACGCTGGCGCGAAACACCGCGCAATCTTTGCCGTGGCCAGCGCCGCGCGCACCAGCAGCGGTGCGGAGATGGGACACTCGGCAATAGGGACCACCGCATGAGAACGGCGGCCGCGATAGCCGGGTTGTCCGTTGGCGTCGAAAGCGAGACGCATGCGATTGCGATAGGCCCAAGGCTCGCCGGCAAGCACAGCCATCTCCTGGGGCGCGCGAACGCCGGCGCGCTCCAGCGTTTCGCGCAGAATGGCCTGCTTAAAACGGAGCTGCGCTTCGTAGTTGGCGTGCTGGTATTGGCAGCCGCCGCAAACGCCAAAGTACGGGCAAGCGGGCGCGATGCGCTCCGCGGCGGCGGCGGCAATCTCCTCTGCTTCGCCGCTCGCGTAGCTTCTCTTCTCTTCCACGATGCGGACCCGCGCCTCTTCACCAGGCAGCGCGAGCGGCACAAACACCGCTTTGCCGGCGACACGCGCAAGAAACGCGCCGCCGTAAATGGGCTTTTCGATCTGAATGAGCGGCAGCGAGCCAGCGTTTCTTTCCGCGCCCGCGCGAGACCCCTCGGCGCCGGGCGCGAGCCTACGCTGCGCTCTTCCCGCACCCACGGCGGGCGAGCGCCTGCGCGGGCCTCTGCTTCGATCGCGGCGCGGCGGCTTCATTGCTGGCTCATATAAAAAAGGCTGAGGCGCGGTAGATTGTAGTGCACCAGCAATTGCTTTTGCACAAACTGGCGCTCCACCTGGCGCAGTTGCACCACGCCCATGCGGCTGCGGTAAGGCGCCAACTCGCGCGCGGCGTGTTCTTTGAGGCCGACCAGCAATTCTTCCGGCGCCGCGGCCGTGAGCGCGGCGAAGAGCTTTTCTTCAAGCACGGTAAGCGAGCGCTCCAGCGATTCGAGGTCGACGAGCGCGGACGGCAAGCGCGGCGCGGCAACTTCTCCGGCGGAAGCGCGTTTCTCCGCGCCCAGCTCGCGCAGGCGGGCGGCGGTGGCGCGGCACGCCTCGGGAGCGACGGCAGCCGCCTCCAGCGCCTGCGCGGCGGCCTCAAGATGCGCCGCCACACGCTCGTGTTCAAAGCCGGCCTCGCGCGTCTCCGCGGGCGCCGGAGCGCTGCCCACGGCGGCCTCGCGCATTTCCTCAACCGCTTCCATCACCGCCTGCGCGCACCACGCCAGCCCGTTGATGCGCCGCATGCGTCCGCGCCTCTGCCGCGCCTCATATTTATCAAACGCCGCATCGATACCGCGCAGCACCGCCTCGAGGGGAATGCCGGCTTCTCGCCACGTCTCGATGAGCGCCCAGTCGAGCGTCGAAAGCAAGAGAATCGATCCGCGGCGCTGCTGAAAGCGTTCCTCGATTTCCGTAAAGTAGTTGAAGTAATTGCGCACCGCGGCGCCTCTCACCGGCTCCGTCCGCGCGGCCGCGCGCTGCGATTGCGCTCAAAGAGAATGCGCAGTCCTTCGAGCGTCAGCATCTCATCGATCTCCTGAATGTAGCGTGAGTCGGCGGCGATCATGCGCGCCAGGCCCCCGGTGGCCACGATGCGCGGTGTTCCGCCCGTCTCCGCCAGAATCCGTTCCAGGATTCCGTCCACCAGGCCGATGTAGCCAAAGTACAACCCGCTCTGCAGGTGCGCGACGGTATTGGTTCCGACCACCTTCGCCGGCCGCTTGATGTCTACGCGGCTCAGCTTCGCCGCGCGCGAAAAAAGCGCTTCGGCGCTCAGGCCAAGCCCGGGCGCGATCGCCCCACCCAGGTACTCGCCATGCTCTGAAATCACCTCGAATTTGGTCGCCGTGCCGAAGTCCACCACAACGCACGGACCGCCGTAGCGCTCGTAAGCGGCCACGCAATCGCACAGCCGGTCCGCGCCCAATTCCGCAGGATTGTCGATGAGCAGCTTGACGCCCGTCTTGATGCCTGGCTCCACAAACATCGGCTCCACGTGGAAATAGTCTTCGCACATCTGGCGCAGGGTGGACTCGACCGGCGGCACCACTGAGGCGATGATGATGTGCGCGACCTGGCTCGGCGCCAGACCGTGCAGCTCAAAGAGATTGACGAAGAAGACGCCGTACTCATCCACCGTCTGCGCGCGATGCGTGGCGACGCGCCAGTGGGCGGCCAACTCGGGCTTTTCGGCGCCTCCGCCGCCAGAGCCCGCGGAGGACTCCATCTTTTTCCCCGCATGGAGGCGAAAGAGGCCCAGCGTGGTGTTGGTGTTTCCGACATCGAGAGCAAGCAGCATCGCCTCTAGCTCCGGATCCCTGGGTTTTAGCTCTTAGCCTCTGCCGCCCTCGGTCAAACTGCTTCTCGAATGCCGCCGGCTTGCACGGTGATCATCCCCGTCTCTGTTTCGACGCGCAGGAATCCATTTTCATCCAATCCCGCGGTCACGCCCGTGCAAGCTTGCGCCCCATGCACCTCAACCCTGCGTCCCCGTATCCACGTAGATGCTTCTTCAACGCGCGCCGGGATTGCCTCCGCGGCTCCCGCGTCGGCGAGCGCGCGCGTTTCGCGCTCCAGCGATTGTAGCAGCGCAACCAGCAGCTCCTGCCGCGGAATCCGCTTGCCCGCTTCGAGGTCGAGCGAAGTCGCAGGCGTGTCCAGGCCCTCGGGAAATTGGCTCTGATGCACGTTGACGCCAATTCCCACGACCGCAAACGCGGACACCCCTTTTCCGGTAGATGCTTCGACAAGGATGCCGCCGGTTTTTCGTGGCCCGACGAGAAGATCGTTCGGCCAGCGGAGATCGATCACGACTCCCGAGACGGCGCGTATGGCGTAGGCTGCGGAAAGCCCGGCGCACAGCGGCAACAGCCGGAGATGCGCAACGGGAATTTCAGGCCGCAGAAGCACGCTCACGTAAAGCCCTTCGCCGGCGGCCGAAAGCCAGCCATGATTGCCGCGCCCGCGCCCCCCCGATTGCTCGTCGGCCAACCACACGGCGCCGTGCGGCGCCCCCATGCGCGCCGCGGCCAACGCGTCGCTGTTGGTGGAACCGGTGACCGGCGCAAAATGCAACTTGTCCGCGAAAATGGTTCCCGTGAGCGCAGTGTCCAACGCGGGCAGATCGAACATCGTGCTTCTACTCCGCGGAGATCTTCATGGAAATGTCAGCGGCCTTTGCGGAGTGAGTCAGCGCGCCCACGCTGATGAAGTCCACGCCGGTTTCGGCGTAGGCGCGCACATTCTCGAGCACGATGCCGCCCGATGCCTCGTTGGGAATCCAGCGGCCGTTGAGGCCCTCGGCCTCCTTGCGGATGCGCTCCACAGAGTGTTTCACTTGCGCGGGCGTCATATTGTCGAGCAAAACGGCCTCAGCGCCGGCGGCCAGCGCCTCTTCGAGCTCCCCTGCGTTGCGCACTTCCACCTGCACACGCTGCCCGG
Organism: Acidobacteriaceae bacterium; assembly: GCA_030040115.1. Classification (GTDB taxonomy): domain Bacteria; phylum Acidobacteriota; class Terriglobia; order Terriglobales; family Acidobacteriaceae; genus Telmatobacter. The sequence goes on from JASHUH010000061.1 coordinate 3,453, forward strand.
GCTTGCGCGCGGCTAGCGCCAGTTTGAGCACCGCGGATATGCCGCCGCCCAGCGCGATGTGGTTGTTCTTGATCAGGATTCCGGAGGCCAAGTCGATGCGGTGATTCGTTCCTCCGCCGCACAGCACGGCGTATTTCTCGAGCGCACGCAAACCGGGGACTGTCTTGCGCGTGTCCAGCACGTGAGCCTGGGTCCCCTGGATGGCGTCGGCATATTTGCGCGTCAACGTGGCGATACCGCTCAGGTGCTGGAGCAGATTGAGGATCACGCGCTCGCAACTGAGCAGCACGCGCGCGTTGTGGCGAATCACCGCCAGCACTTGGCCGGCGTGGACGCGCACGCCGTCGAAGATCTCCGGATGGCTCACAACTTCAAAGCGGGTGTGCGCATGGGGACG
>JASHUH010000062.1 GCA_030040115.1 Acidobacteriaceae bacterium
GGAGACTGGCAGGGCGGCGGGGATTAAAACGCGCCATCATCGCCGTTGCTCACAGCATGTTGGTCATCGGCTACCAGATGCTCAAGACCAACCAAGGGTATCGGGAACTGGGGGCAAATTATCTCGACCAACTCCACAGAGAGGGCCTTCAGCGTTATCACATCAAGCGCCTGCAGAATCTTGGCTTCGCCGTCACACTTCAGCCCGCTCTTGCTATCTCCTGAGAATCATTTTCGAGAGAGGCCACTCCGGCGAGCGTCGCAAACGTGAGAACCAGCGCCGCGGAGACTGCGACAACAACGCGAACTTGCCGGTGGCGTCGCTGCTCTTCACGCCGTTTCAAGTCGTCGTAATTGACGCCAAGAATGCCGGCGGCCAGTTTCAGCTTGGCGCCTGTCTTTCCGTCCCTCCCCGGCCGGGCATCGGCCGCGATCGGCTCCGTCGGTTGCGATTTGTCGAGATGACCATCAGCTCCCAGTGCGTACTTCAGCAACTCGGGAAAACACTCCGATTCGACATCGAAACCAGGTTTGCCGTCCGCCGCATTCGGCTCCCCACCGACGATCAGAGCAAGGACACGATCAGCGCGTCCGAGTTTTTTAAAATCCAGGATCTCCTGGTTGACCCAATGCGAACTGGCTGAGCGCGGCGAGCAAATCACAATCAGATTGCGGGACTGTTGTAACGCCGAGCTGATTGTCGAACTGAGGTTCGAGCTTGTGGAGAGCTCCTCGCGGTCGCGAAAAACGGGAAAAATCTTTGGTGGGATCGGCTCACCAAGCCCATTTGCGCCGCCGGTGAGCGCCTTAGGCACTTTGTAAGTTTCCAGGGCCTTGTGCAGCCAGTTGCCCCATTTCCGATCAGCGTGGCTGTAACTGATAAACGCCCAATATTTGAGGCCGGGGTTCATCGATGGTCCTAGGGAAGGGTACATCTGGTGTTTACAGGATTCCTGGGTCGCCGGTCAACCGAAAAGAAGAATACCTTGCGGAGGGTGGCGTTTGATGCAACGGAAAAACGTGAGGATCGGCTCTTCTCGCAGCTTTCAGGGGCCGGGCCGAAGGGAGGGAAGACACGAATTGGTTTCAACCAGTGGAGGGAGATTGGCGGTCGAGCTCGTCATAGCGTTTTGTTATCAGCGTTGGCGAGGGTGGTGTCCGGGGCGGCGCGGGACCAGCCGATGCGGAAATCTTTGACGTCGTGCAGAGCGAATGCGCCTTGGGCGGAGCGGGGAGCGGTGATGGCGAAGAAATCGGCGCGGTCGACATCGGTGAGCGAAAACGCGGGGCGGGCGTCGGGGGCAGCGTTGGCGATTTCGACGTGGCTCATTTCGAGATTGCGCATGTGACGGAGGAAGAAGCCGGAGGCCGGCGTGGGGCCGAAACGGCCAGGATCGGGATAGCCGTCTTCCAGCTCGGGAGGCTGGATTTGGGCTTGAGCGGCCGTGCCGCCGCCAGCGGTCTCGATGTAGATGCTATCGAGCTTGACGTCTTCGATGGGGTAATTAGGGATGCCGGTCAGAATGGAGCTCTGCGGGCCGGGCGCGTTGTGGCAGTCGAGATTGCTGATGAGGATGCGGCGCATGGCGCCGATTTTGGTGGTCTCCTTGGGGCCGCGCAGGCGCGCGCCCAGGCGCAGGAAGAGCGGGCCGCAGCCGAGGTCGCGCATGGTGGTGTTGGAGATGGTGAGGTCCTCGAGCAAAGCGCCGTCGACGGATTCGAGCGCGTAGCCGAGACAGCCCTCGAACACGCAGCCGGTAATAGTGATGTTGATGAAGCCGCCGTTCGATTCGGTGCCGAACTTGATGCGGCCGGTACCATGGCCGCGCACGCCGGGCGGAAATTCTTTGAACGTGCCGTCGAGGATTGTGCCGAGCTGGTAAGTTCCGGTGACCCAGCAGTTGGCGATGGTGAGGTTCTTTGTGGCGCGAGCGTAGCCGAGGGCGTAGCTGGACTTGGGGCAGATGCCGTCATCCCACGGCGAGTTGACGGTGCAATTGGAGACGCGGACGTTCTGACAGCAGTCGATGTCCATGCCGTCGCGATCGGTGTCGATTTTGAGATTCTCGATGGTGAGGTTGTCGGCGCCGGTGAGGAGCAGGCCGAAGTGGCCGCCCTTGAGGATGGAGAAGTCGCGAAAGATGACGTTGCGGCAGTTTTTGAGGGCGATGGACTTGTTGCCCACGCCGGGCTGCTCGGCGACGTAGACGGGATAATTGCCGCGGGCAATGCGGCCGGCGCCGAAGCTGAGGCCCTTGCCGTAGATAAGGCCAGACCCGGTGATGCTGAGGTCGTGCAGGTCTTCGCCCCAGAGAAGGGAATTGTGCCAATGGTTGTGGCCGAAGTCCTGATAGGGCTCCCATGGGGCGTTGGGCTCAGCGGCGTCGTAGCTTCCGCCGTTGTAGCCGGTGGATTGGCCGGGGAGCGGAGAATCGGCAGCGAGGATGGTGGCGCCCTGATCGAGATGCAGGTGGACGTTGCTTTTGAGGTGAATGGAGAAGCAGAGATAGGTTCCGGCGGGGAAGACGACGAGGCCGCCGCCAGCGGTTGCAGCGGCTTCAATGGCGCGATTGACGGCTGGGGTGTCGAGGGTTTTGCCGTCCCCCGCGGCGCCGTATTGGCGCACGTTGAAGAGGGCGCCGGAAGCGGCTGCGGCTTGCGCCTGAGCAGGCAGGGCGAGGGCGGCGCTGGCGGCGCCGAGGCTGCCGGTGCGCAGGAGGTCACGGCGGAGGGAATTGAAGATGGTCATGAGCCAGATCCCTGGAGCGAAGGATTGAAGATGAACGCGCGCCAGAAGCACACATCCGTCGAGAGGAATGACTTCTTCGAGCGGAGCCATCTTATCATCCGGGCCGCCGCTGGAGAGCGAAACGAAGAAGAGCGCCGTTTCGGATTGCCAGTGGGAATTGACTGGGTGGTCTTTCATCTTGGCGCGGGCGCCCGCGAAGTTGTCAGTTTGGCGTTTGCGTCAGCCGCGCTGCCCGGCGCCTTGGCTCCCGGAAAGGCTCTTTCCAGTCTCTCGACCAATTTGCGGGTATCCATCAGCGAATTCAGGGGGGCCGGCGACCGGCTCGCTCGGCAACCTGCGGGACGGGAATCCGCACCACAGGAATGCTTTGTGATGACGCGCACACTTGTGAGTTGCCATGGGTGGACAGCCGTTGCAAAACGGGATCAAAATATTGGGCGGAGGGTCAGAATATGAAGCCCTTTCTTCAGCTCAATTTGGTAAGCGAAAAAGAGAAGGCCGAGGCGGCAAAGAATCCTCCCGATCAAGAGAAGGAAGAAGCCAACCCCGTCGTCACGGACCAGAACCTGAACCGGATGGTGAACCGGTTCACGCACAAGGCGGCGACCCGGAGCGGCGGCCCCGGCATTTTCTCGAAATGAGGCGTTTTGGGTAGCGCCTCACCGGAGGGCGCCCAAGGTTGCGGTTTTGTCGCGCATAGGCAACCGGCCAGCCCTGGTGCGGGAGTTCTGCGTGAATAAAGCATGACCGAACGCCCGCGGTTCGCGCGGTTCCCCCGTGTGGGTGTGGAAGTCCTGCCCTTACTACAGCGAAATCACACTCTTCGCGGGCCCGGTTCAAGGCGGATCTTCTGCGCAACGCGCCCATGGGGTTAAGAAACAACCTGACCTAGCAGCCGCAGTCCCTTACTGATGACCTTCAGTTTGGCGTCGAGGCGTTCCGATTCCGAGGCCGACATCGGCAACGAGGCGCGGATTTTTGCAATCTGCTGGTACGCTTTGCGCGCGTTCTGCGTATTGCGCGCAATAGCCTCGGGCTCGGTGCGCTCAAGAGCCATTTGTGTGAAGGTGATGGCGAGATCCGCGTCTGAGAAGAGGATTTCGACGCTCACGCGGTTGAAATTGTCCCGCGGATCGCAATCTTGCATCATGCACCCCTTTTTGTATTCCGGTTTATTGTAGCCCGGTTTGATTTCGCCCCTTTCCATTTGACCCGAAAGAGAGCCGTGGCAAGCTCCAGACATTTTTGTGGGGTGCTCGACGATGAAACCCACGCGCGCCGCGCTTGCGGTTGAGCCAGTGGCTTTAGCGCAATGCCGCGGTCGCCCTGGTGATGGCGCCGGGAGCGTTGGAGTGGTTTTGCGTAGGCAGCGATTGGTCTTCGGGAGCCGCCTGGCAGTCGAGAGCGTAGCCCTTACGCAATGCGGCGGCGGACGAGCTTTTTCACCAGCCTGAAATGGTTGCGCTTCTCAAGACCAGCTTGGCGACGCGGACCCATGCCAGGCTTTTCGACACAGGATAAAACCAGATGCCACCGCAGTCTGGTTTAGAAAGCCGCCTGCGACGCGCCTTGCGCGCCCAGCCAGTCTTTGAGCTTCGGCTCCTGCAGACGGCGGAACTCGATGCACCCGTCGATATGTTCGATGGCGTGCTTCAAGGCTACGTCTGCGGCGGGAACTTTGTGGGTGGCGAAGAAGCTCTCCACATCGTCGCGCGCGGCGGCGGAGCAGAAGCCGCCTGTGCCCTCCACCAGAATGGAGCCCATGGACGTGGTCAACTGCGTCTGCACTTTGTCCCAATTATCCTTGATGTAGTCCCAGGCCTCCTGGCGCGACTCCGGCATTTCCAGCGCAATGGCGAGCTGGATGGCCGCATCCTGATTGCGCACCTTGCCGGAAACGGCGAAGCTGAGCGCGCGGCGCACCAGTGCCGGGTTTTCGAACTCGGCCAGCATGCGCAAGGCGCCCTCCTGGAATTCAGGATTGTTGGAGGTTTCGTAGACGTTCTGGAGCTGGTCGAAGAGCTGCGCATTGCCGTGTTCGGCGGCGACGGCGAGAGCGGTTTGGCCCAGCGTGGGCTCGACCGAGGAGGGATTGGCCAAGTATTGCTGGGTAATGCGGTTGGCTTCGGCAAGCACGGTGGGGTCTTTGCCAAAGTAGCCGAGCACGCGGAAGAGGTTGGCGCGAAGCTGGCGCTTGTCGGGCGAGTCATTGGGCGAAGGAGAGCCGAGCTTGAGGTATTCGGGCTCGAAGGTGCGCCGGATCCAGGCGGCCAGGGCGTCGCGCTCCTCGGGCGTGGCGGCCAGTTCGTCGTTAATCGTGCCGGTGGGGCTCAGGGCGCTGGAAATGACCTCCGCGTTCTGATCGGCTTTGAGTGCGGCGGCGAGATTGAGATAATCGCCCACCGTGGCTTGGCCGGCGCGGACCCGCGCCCACTCGTCGCCCGCCAGGCTGATGCGCTCGATGGGCTGGAGGCCGGTTTCCACCTGATCGACCAGCGCCTGATATTGCGCGGGGGCGTAGGCCGAGCGGTAATACCCTTTACCGCCCGCGTTGGCGTAGAAAAGGCTCGCCTGAGGCGCCTTGAGGGAAGTTGTCTCGGGGCCGAGCAGCTCGCAGTCCTCACTGACGGAACCGGTTTTGAAACACACCGGCAGGGTCCACTTTTCATCGACCGGCGCGGTCGAGTCAGGATTAAGGAAGAAGCGCTTTTGCGTAACGGATACGCGGCCGCCGGAGGGCGCACCAAAGGTGAGTATGGGCTCGCCGGGCTCAAGCACCAATGACTCCATGACCTGGTCGACCGGTTTGTGGCTGGTCTCGGTTTGCGCGTTCCAAAAGTCCTGCGCCGTGGCGTTCGAATATGCGTGCGCGGTGAGGTAAGCGTGCACGCCCTTTTGAAACATCTCAGGGCCGAGATAATTTTCGACCGTAAGTAGGACGTCGCTGGCTTTGTAATAGGTGATGTCGTCGAAGAGCTGGTTGATTTCGGCGGGCGTGTTGGCGAGGGGCGCGCGGATGGAGCGCGTGGTGGGCTGGGCGTCGAAATTGAGGGTGGACTGCTCGTCGCCAGCCACCACCTGCGGCATCTTCCATTCCGGATGCATGGCGGCGACGGTCTTGGTCTCCATCCAGGTGGCGAAGCCCTCATTGAGCCAGATGTTGTTCCACCACTCCATGGTCACCAGGTCGCCGAACCACTGGTGGGCCATTTCGTGCGCCACCACGAGCGCCACATTCTGCTTGGCGCCGACGGAGGCGGTTTTCGCATCGAGGAGCAGATCGGTTTCGCGGTAGGTGATGGCGCCGAAGTTCTCCATCGCTCCGGCTTCGAAATCGGGGATGGCGATGAGATCGAGCTTTTTGAGCGGATAGGGAATGCCGAAGTAATGGTCGTAGTAGTGAAGCGCGAACTTGGCCACGCTCAACGCATAGGGCGTGTACGCTACTTTTTCGGGCGTGGCGCAGACGCGAATGGAGACGTTGTCTGAAGTTCCCGCCGTGCACTGAAATTGGCCCACCAGAAAAGCGACCAGATAGCTGGACATTTTGGGCGTGGCGCTGAATTCGAGCGTATGCTGGCTGGGGCTGGGACCGGGCGTGTCCGAGACGATCTGGCCATTCGAAATGGCGGTGTCGGTCTTAGGCACGATGAGGGTGACGGCGAAGACCGCCTTGAACGCCGGCTCATCGAAGCAGGGAAAAGCGCGCCGGGCGTCGGTAGGCTCGAATTGCGTCACCGCGTAACGGTGGCCGTCGGCCTTGGAGAGATAAAAGCCGCGTAGCTCACTGTTCAAAATGCCGGTGAAGTGGATCTCCAGCGTGGCCGTGCCCGCGGCGAGCGTGTGGGGGAAGGTAAAGGTGGCCTGCTCTCGATCCGGATCGAGAGACACCGCGCCGGTTTGCCGCGGCCCGTTGGGAAGAATGATTACCGATTGGAATTTGAGCTCGGCGGCGTTGAGGGTGATGGAGTTAATCGGCTGCTCGATGTTCACGTTGATCCGCTCCACGCCGGAGAAGGTAGCGGTGGCGAGATCGGGCGTGAGGGTTAGAGTGTATTGGACGGGGACCACGTTCGTGGGCAACCGCTGCGCATGAGCGCCGGGAGGCGCAATGAAAAGCAGGCAAGCCGGCACGATGGCCCCGGCGGCAGCCCGGCCGCGCGTCAAAGAGCGCGCAAGAGCGAGAAGGCGGCAGATTTTCATCGGTTCCTCAGAGGATTGGGCATGAGTTTCTCGAGCAAGGGGCCCTCCAATGGCGCGTGCATGGACTCTCATTCGTTTTGGGCCCGCGTTGCGGAGATCTTTCCGGAATACCGTGAGAACAAGGAAAACCGGGAGGCGAACCACTGTTTTTACGCGCTTCGCGCCACCCCGCTTCTAATCTTCCTATTGTAGGCCAGCGGCAGCGCCGCGTTCGAGGTAAGCAACAGACCTGCCGGACGATACGATGAAGGATGTGCCGGCCGCTCCCCTCGACGTTGCTCGCCCTTCGCGTTTCGCCATTCTTCTTTCTTTCGGCAGCGTATACCTGTGCTGGGGCGCCACGTACACTGCGATGAGCATCGGCGTGCGCTTGTTGCCCGCCCCGATTCTGGCCGGATCGCGCATGATGGCCGGCGCTTTCATCATGCTCGCGTTCTGCGGCTTAAGAGGAAAGCGGCTGCTGTACAGCCGGCCCGTCATGGTTCGGCTCGGCTATCTCGGCGCCCTCATGCTTTTCGGCGGCAACATCGGCCTGGTGTGGGCCGAGAAATACCTGGCCAGCGGCCTCGCCGCCCTGATCGTCGCCGTAGTTCCGTTGTATGTGGCCGTGATGGAGTCCTTGCTGCCCCACGGCGAGCAACTGCGTCCCCGCGGAGTGTTTGGCCTTGCGCTGGGGCTCGTGGCCTTGTCCGCGCTGCTCTGGCCGAGTTTCCACGACGCGCTTGCCACGCACGGCCATCCCATCCAGATTGTGGCTGCCATTGTGGTGCTTCTAGGGGCCCTGAGCTGGTCCACCGGCTCGGTGCTGTTCCGGCGCTTGCGGCTGGCTGTCGATCCCCTGGTTGCGGCCGGATGGGAGATGCTGGCGGCCGGGCTCTGCAATCTCGCGCTCGCCACCATCACCTGGCAATGGCGCCAGGCCATTTGGGACACGCAAAGCGTGGGCACCATCGCCTACCTCATCCTGTTCGGCTCGCTCTTGGGCTTCTCTTGCTACATCTGGCTCATTCACCATGTGCCGGTGGCCAAGGTGGCCACCTATGCCTACGTCAATCCCGCGGTCGCCGTCGTGCTGGGCGCGGTGGTTCTTCATGAGCAACTGCAGAAATCGGAATACGTGGGCATGGTCGCGGTCCTCTGCGCCGTCGCCCTGGTTACTTCATCGCAGATGAAGAGCGGGAGAGCGACTGCAGAAATCGAAGTCGGCCCGGTGGAACGCGAAGCGTAACGGCCGGAATCCTTCTGTGGCCAAAAACGAGCCAGCGCAGGCAGGTCCGCCCGGAGACGGCTCGGCTGGGTTGAGGCGCGGGCGTACGATGCTCAATCCGCGCCGACCGCTCAGCTCTGCGGTGGCGGCACGTGGGCAATGTAAAAGCCAAAAAGCACCAGCAGAACCGTACCCACGGCGAGAGCCATGCGCAGCCGGGTCTGGAAGATCGTCTTCGGCGAGCCGATGCGCGGAACCATGGGCATGGCCAGCAGCAATCCCGAACTGAATCCGCCCAGGTGGGCCATGTTGTCGATATTGAGCCCGGAATGGACCCACAGATTGCCCGCCCAGATCGAAAACCCAATAGCCAGGTTGATCGCTGCAAAATAGATGACTGCCTTGCGCAGGCGCTTGAGCTCATGCCCAGGGATAGGCAGGCGATTGGATTTGAGCAGGATGATCAGCACCCCGGCGATGCCGAAGACCGCGCCCGAGGCGCCCGCGCCGGCAGGAAAGACAATATTGCCGCTGTCGTGGATCGGCCAGACCCAGTTCACCAGCGTGGAAAGCAGGTTGCCGGCCGCGCCGGTGAGGATGTAGGCCGCGATGAGGCCGAAAGACCCCATGAGCGGCTCGGCCAGCAAGCCCAGGTTCCACAGGCACCACATATTGGTGGCCAGGTGAAGAATGCCCACGTGCAGGAACATGGCGGTAATGATGCGCTGCCATTCGCCGTAAATCAGCACCGCGCCGGCGTTGTTGGCGCCCCAGCGCATGAGTTGATCCACATTGGGACTGAAGGGGCTGATGCCATGGAAGACCATGGCCAGATACACGGCGCAATTCACGCCCACCAGCAGGTAGGTGGCGGGCGCCGCGGCCCACATGGGGCGGCGACGGCGCGCCGGCGGCGGGGGTGGCGCGTTGCGCGCCTCCGGCGGCAAAACCTCCGGCGAAGCTCCGTATGCGTGCGCCGAACCCTGTCCGTGAAGCGCAGAACCCGACTCCCAGCGAACCGGAAGTTGTCCACCGGGTGGAGAGTCGGGGAAATGGCTGCCCATAGCTTTAACTTTACTGCATTTTAGCGTTTCTGGAGCGGCCGTCGGACGAGCCCTCCCAGGCCAATCGCATGCACGCGTTTTGTCGATCAAAAGCGTGCCTGAACCCTGGCCCCGTGGGCGCGGGATTCGTTCGTGCTGCGCTCCAGCGTCGAGTCGGAAAATTGCGTCTTAGCCCGATAAGGGAGGCGCAAAGGGGGCGACCGAGCCGCGACATTCGCGTCATGCGATTGCCCTCGTACTTTCAACCCTCGGAGCCGCGTCCCCTTTGCGGGGCCAAACTTGACCTGCGTATATACAAAGGCGACAATCGATGTATACGGGAGGATACGTGGCGGCGCCATTGACTTCAATCCGGCTTGACAAGAAATTGGCAGACAAGGCGGCGCGGGCGCTGGGCGTGAAGACCCGCACCGAAGCTGTGCACCGGGCGCTGGAAGAGGTCGTCAAGCTCAAAGAGTTCAAGGACACGATGAAGAAATACGGCGGCAAGCTCAAGTTCGAAGGCTACGATGATTGATCCCATCGTCTTCGACAGCTCCGTCCTGGTCGATCAATTTCGAACCAACTGCTATGCGGAACGAATCGACGCGCTCGCCGGGAGCGTGTGTTACTCGGCAGTGGTGTTAAGCGAACTCTGGCGGGGAGCACGGAGCGCGGAAGAAAAAGGAGTCCTCGAATCGTTCGCACAACGCGGTCCGGTGCTGACGCCCAGGGAACAAGATTGGCTTGAGTCCGGACAGATCCTCGCGGCGATCCGGAAGCGGCGTGGCTTCGAACCTGCCAAGATGCGCGACCTGCACTTCGATCTGCTGATCGCGCTCACCGCCCACGCGTATGGGGCGCGGCTCATTACTTCGAATCGCGCCGATTTCGAACTCATCCACGAATACCGGAGATTCAGACTGGAAGTTTGGTGAGAACGTGGGCCACGCATATTCGCTCCATGGCCGGCCCTACGAGCGAGACTGGAGCTACGTTTGCGCGAGTTTGCATTGCGAAATCCGGTCCACAACTGAGAAAACAGCCGGCTGCGGAAATAGAGCGCCCGGCCCTCGTTTCGGCGAGGACCGGACGCGATGGACGAATCCAGCTTGGGGCAAGCGCACTTATTGGTTGGTCGACGTCGCAATGGCGCCGGGTCGCGCGTCGAATTTGAGTGTCGCCGAGGGGTCCTGGCTGAGCGTCGTTCCGTCGAACCGGTACACCTCAATATCGCGCTCGGTGGCGCACTGCAGCAGGATCTCCGTGCTGTCGCTGTTCCACACCGCGCCCTGGCACCAGTGGCCGGTCTCGGTTGAAGCGATTTTGGTCAGTTTGCCGTCGTTCACGCCATAAATCAGCATGAGTCCGTGCACGGAGTTGAATCGGGGCGAGTCCACGGGAACGGCCGAATTGTTGGCCACGGTCACTTCAGCATATTTTCCGTTGGGCGAAAGATCGACGTGCTCCGGCGTCGGTCCCACCTCGGCCGAATCCACCACCTGGTTGGTGGCGAGATCGACCAGGGTGATGGTCCCGGCGCGTGGTGGGCCGCGCCGCCTGCGTGCGCCGGGCGCCGTCGCTTCAGCGGGCGGCGGCTCAGGATGCTCTTCCATCGCCCCGCCCAGGTTGGTGTTGATTCCGTACTTGCCATCCGGCGTGACGCTCATGCCGTAGGGCCCGCGGCCGGTGACGATCGACTCGCCGCTGTTGGTCACTTTCTTACCGTCCACGTTCAGAATGTCGATGCGGTTGCCGCCGCGCTCCACCACATACGCGTGCTTGTCGTGGCGGCCGAAAACCACATCCGTAGGGCCCGAGTCGGGCTCGAGCTGGAGGGTGTCGATCTTGGTCAGCTTCTTGTGCGCGATGGTGAACACCGAAATCGAGCCGCTGGTGTTGGCGACCAGGGCCATAGTGACTTTGGCGTTCATGGAGACCCCGCTGGCCCCATCGCCAGCCGCAACCGTTTGCGTGACGTGGGGCTTGTCGGGATTGGCGATATCCACCACCGAAACCGTGTCGGCCAGGGCTGGCTTTTCGGGATTGCTCGGGTCGGCCTTCTGCGCGCAGGTGACGATGGCGAAGCTCGAGTCGGGTGAAACGGCGACCGAATCGGGCGGGCCGATCATGCTGGCCGGCACGTCGATTTTCGCCAGCACCTTGGGCGGCGAGACGCTGAGGTCGAGGGTGGCAAGCGTGTCCGGGCGCACGCCCGGCGGGTTATCGCCCGGGCGCAACTGTTTGCCGTCATTCGCTGAGACCGCAATTTGCGCGAATGCGCACGCGGCCAGCGCGAACCATGTCGCCGCTGCCGCAACCACTCCATAAGTTTTCATGAATTCACCCCAAGTATTTTTTGTTATTCGTAGAAGGATTGAGCAGGAGCTAGAAATAACTTTGATGTGCAGCCAGCCGATACGGCGTGCGCGGCTGCCGCTTATCCACCCGCCGCGCCGCCCCAATTATATCTACCTATACCGGCATCTTGCGTTTGCTGTACTCGCGCCCCATTTGCGTGGCCTTCTCCGCGCCGCCCATGATCATCGCGCCGTCCTTGATCTGGGCCACCACGTAGCTGGGATTCTCCGGGTTCGGGCTCGACGAGTTGAACTGTCAAAATACAGATTGTCTCACCCGAGGGGTTCACCCCAGATTCTGTCAAGCACCTCCCGTCAAAAACATGCTCCATCCGGTTTAACTTCAATTCTTTACGCAATCCGCCTAGTTGCCGGTTTTTTCTGCGGAATCGCTATCCTGTCTCTTTGAGGCTTAAACCGGCAGGCAGCGTCCTCACCGGCGCCTCAGGGCGCGATACCGCGCAGTAGCCTGTCAAAGCCCCTGTTTTCAGGACTTTGGATTCCAGATTCCTCAAAACAAGACACTTACGGCGGAACCTGGATTTCAACCCTTTTGCATGGGGGAACTTGGCCAGAACACCCGGGTGGGGGGGGTATAAGCGCTAAGATAACGCTTGACGTGTTCGAGGAACTGAGGTAGGCTTCGGTGCATGCCGGAGATGGAAGATTGGCAGGTTCTTCTAGGTTTATTTCCCGCTGGTTGGGAGCAGGAGGGGCGCAGCAGTGGGGCGGTGAGG
>JASHUH010000063.1 GCA_030040115.1 Acidobacteriaceae bacterium
CAGCACGGCGCCCGTCGTGGGCGAGATGCGCGCAATCCGGTCCGCGTGCCAGATGTTCGCGTAAATCTCGCCGCGAACATATTCGAGTTCGTTCAGTTCGGTCACCGGCCTGCCGCGATCCCGCACCGTCACCATGCGCACCTCGCGAAAGGTCGCCGGATCGAGGAAACGCAGGTTCGCCGTGCCGTCGCTCAGGATCAGGTTTTTTCCGTCCCGCGTCAGCCCCCACCCCTCGCCCGTGTAATGAAATGTGCGCAGCACTTTGAACGTGTGCAGGTCGTAAACGAACCCCAGATGCGCCTGCCAGGTGAGCTGAATCAGCGTGTCGTCCCAGTTGGTCAGCCCTTCGCCGAAGTAATCGTCTGTGATCGGCTGGTATTTCAGGATGCGGCCCGTCTGCAAGTCTTCTTCGCGCAACGACGACCGCCCCGGCAAACCGGTGCTCTCGTACAAGTGCCCATCCAGGTAAATCAGCCCCTGCGTGAAGGCCTGCTCGTCGTGGGGATACACGTGAACAATCCGATACGTGTCGGCTGCGGGGACGAAGACGCCCGCGGCGATCCAGAAAGCGCCGGCGGCAATCGAGATCAGCTCGGCCGGCGCTCGGAAAAGCAAGAAAGGTCGCATCGCTCAGCAATTTCTAATCTACGACGTCGGTCACCGCGATCTGTACTTCCGCTCTTGGCCTAAGCGCCAACTGCGCGCTAACGATGAACACGTCTGCCCGCGCCGATTACCGCAGCGCCGCGCGCCGGGCTTTCCGCCAGCGCAGCACCAGCCCCATCGTTCCGCCCTGAACCAGGATCGAGAATGCCACCACGATGTACGTCGCGCCGAGCATCCAGGAGCGGCCCATCGCTTCGGGCGCCGAGAGCGTGAAGGGCGCGCCGGTTCCGGCGATGAGAGCCATGAGGCCTGCAATGAGAAGGACCGAGATGGGGTCGCCACCACCGCAAGCAGCGCGACGGTCAGTTTCTCCCGCGCCAGGGCTTCGAGATCGAGGAGAAAAGCGCCGGCAAAGAGCAGCAGCGGCAACATGCCCTGGAGAATGAGGTTCTCGAAGTGGATATGGTATTCCAGATTTACGCGGGTGCGGTTCGATTCCGATTGCAGGTTTGCTGGCCGGCCTAGGCGATCTCGGATCGAAGAAGAGCTTCGCGGCGTAAATACCGAGGGGCGGGATCTGGTACTTGGCCGATGCCCTTCTCAATGGCAGCTCTAAGTGTCTTCGTCGTCCTGTTGAGGAAATCGCTCAGATCTCGTGGGGAAAAGCTTCACCGGCTCTTCAGGCATCAGTTATCGCAGTAGCTTAGCCACCTCTTTGGCAAAATAGGTGACGATAAAATCGGCGCCCGCCCGACGCATGCTGACCAGGGACTCGAACATGGCCCGCGTGGGGTCGAGCCAACCTTTTTCGAAGGCAGCTTGCAGCATCGAATACTCGCCGGACACCTGGTAGGCGCCGATGGGTACGCCCACCCGCTCTCGGGCAGCGCGCACCACGTCGAGGTAGGGCATGGCGGGCTTCATCAAAATCATGTCCGCCCCCTCTTCGATGTCGAGGTCGATCTCGCGCATGGCTTCGCGCAGGTTGGCGCCGTCCATCTGATAGCTTCTCCGGTCGCCGAATTGCGGCGCCGAATCGGCGGCTTCGCGGAACGGGCCATAAAAGGCGGAAGCAAACTTGGCGGCGTAGCTGAGGATGGGCGTCATGGCGAAGCCAGCTTCGTCGAGAGCGCGGCGAATAGCCGCGATACGTCCGTCCATCATGTCGCTGGGCGCAACCACGTCGGCCCCGGCCTGGGCTTGGCTCACCGCCGTGCGGGCCAACCGTTCAAGCGTGGGGTCGTTATCGACTTCGAAGCCGCCTTGCGACTCGATCACGATGCCGCAATGGCCGTGGCTGGTGTATTCGCACAGGCACACATCGGCAATGAGCGCCAGTTTTTTCCCGGCATCCGACTGCTTGAGCGCGCGCAGCGCCTGCTGCACAATTCCGTTTTCCTCCCATGCCCCCGTGCCTTGCTCGTCTTTTGTCTCAGGCAGCCCGAAGAGCAGCAAGCCGCCCACGCCCAGCCGCGCCGCTTCTTCGGCTTCGCGCACCGCTTCGTCCACCGAGATATTGAAGACGCCGGGCATGGAGCCCACCCCGCGCCGCACGCCCTCGCCGGGGCAAATAAAGAGCGGGTAAATCAGGTCGCCGGGCTCAATCGCGGTCTCGCGCACCAGCGCGCGCAGCGCTTCACTTCGCCGCAGGCGGCGCATGCGCATTTGAGGAAAGCTCATGAGCAAGATTGTAGACGAAGCTGTACTTTCACAATTGCTCGTACAGCGTCGAGTTGCGATAGCCGAGCAGCATCACCAATGTCCAGATGCCCAGCGCCGTGCCGAGCGGAAACCTGATCATGCTCAGGAAAGCAGCGACAATGGCCACGATCCTTCCCCAGTTCGAGTACTCGATCAGGCCCCAACCCGCGACGGCGGCTAACGTTCCACGCAACGCCACTGCCGCCCACGCGAAGGGCAAGAGGGCCGCCAGCCACGGAGGGGGAACC